>JAIOHO010000202.1 GCA_019912905.1 Anaerolineae bacterium | reverse complement strand
GGTCCAGGATACGGACCCCGCCCACTACTTCGGTGGCAACCGCTCGGCTGTGGACATAGAGAAGTCGGTGTCTGTCGATCATTCGGCCTGGGCGGATGCCGATCATGCGCCGGGGTTGGCGGTTGGAACGGATGACGAGGTGTATTTCCGCCTGGTGGTCACCAACACGGGGAATGTGCCCCTGACCGGCATTGGTCTGAGCGACACTGTCTACCCGACGGATAGCTGCACCGTGCCGCACATCCTGGAACCCGGAGCCGCGTTCGAGTGCGTGATCGGTCCGCTGCCTGCCGAAGTCGATGGGCATACCAACACCGCTACGGTCACGGCCAGCTACCTCGACACGACGGTTACGGACTCCGACTCGGCCAGTTACCATATTGGGGAAGAGGTCGAGCAGCCGGTGATCATCATCATCGAAGGCCCGGTGGAGGCGATCAACGTCAACATCATCACCATCTTCAACCTCCACATCGAGGTCGATCCCAATGATCCGATCCTGCTCACACTGAAGGTGGGGGATTACATCCACGTCGAAGGCACGCCGACCTCCGAGGGCGACACCATTGTCATTGTGGCGGTGAACATCACCATCATCAACGTCATCATCATCGATACGGATAATGGCGGTGATGACGACGATGATGGCGGCCCTATCATAGTAAATCCTCCACCCCACTCCGGGTTCAGCAAGGAGGCCTGTAAAGGGGGTGGCTGGCGAAGTCTGCGCCGGGCCGACGGCAGCGGCTTCAAAAATCAGGGCGACTGTATCCAGTATGCCAATACGGGCAAATAATCGGTTCGCATCCGGGTCCAGTAGCCCTGGATAGGCATCTGGCTTGGCGAGAAGGCTTGTATTCCTGACGAGCGGCAGTATGGGCCTTCATCACCACACACAGCTTGAGATCGGCCTGTTGGTCATGCTTCAGCGATAAGATACAGACCATGACCACACCGCCATGAAAACGCGTCCGACCAACCGGGCGCGTTTTCGATTCTTCCACGCCGCCTATGCCCCATCAGTGCCACCGAAAGCGTACTGGGGTTCGGCTGCGATCCACCTCAAACAAGTGCGAATACTGGTCGATCTGGGCATGAATCTGAGAAGGCGGTGGTAGAGCACCATCGCCACGGAGGTAGCGTTGCCGATCGGCGATTTCCTCAGCGATCTCCGCAGATGTCATCCAGGCATTATGGTTGTGATGTAAAACCTCCCGGATTGTTTGGTGGAGGGTCATCTACTGCTCCAGAAAAAGGGAATGTCCTCCAGCTTTACGGAGAACGCCCCCAAATTGTCAAAACGGACTACCGCCATCAGTAGCGATAAAAGGTCTGTCCCGCAAATTGAGGACAGGTCGGCGTTCGGTCGGGAATGTTATACTGTCGCCACTCACTGTCGGTGGTGCGAAAGTCAAACTGCGCATCGTAGAGGTCACGGGTCACCTGGCTGCAAGCTAATGCGATCCAGTCTTGAGGGTCCACAGGCCACAGCCGGATCATTCCATCCTGTTCTGCAGTCAGAAATGAACGGGCTCCCAGTCCGAAACTCACTGTTTGCACACGGCTTCCCCTGGCCGTGACGGTGCGCAGCAGTTCATCGGACACGAGACTCCATAACCGTGCGGTGCCGTCCGCACTCCCAGTCATCATCACCTCCTGATTGGGCGACACAGCCAGGGTGGTCACCACATTGGCATGCCCACGAAAGGTGTGAATCTCATTCTCGATTACAAAGGGTTCCTCGACATAGGTCCCATCCTTGAACAACCCAGCCCATTCCACCAAAGCCGGATCATCGTCGGCGACGAACGCGATGAGGGTAACGTCTCCATTCTCGTTGCCAAGCAGGACGCGTCGATCTTGCCCCAGATAGCTTATGACACTCACCACATCTTGAGGAATGTAGCGCTGGGAAACGTTCTCGGTCGCGGCATCGATCCAATTTACCGTGATCGACATGAACCCCTCGTCGAATTCCTGCGGGTTATTGGCCGTTACATACGAACTGAGGTCCGGTGACACTGCTGCCGCAGTGATCCGGCCTCCCAGGAACATGGCATAATCACTTTGCTGTTGTTCACCACTTTGCGGGTCCCAGACTTGGATACAGCAGTCATTTACCGTCACCAGACTGCCATTCTGAGCGAAAGTGGCCGACCGGTAGTCTCCGTAGCTGGCGACATCCTCCAATGGGTGCAACAAGTGCCCGGTCGCCGTTTCCCATATTTTGAACCCGCCATAAGGTTCATCGTCAAAGCGGTCCACACCGCCGGTGGCAAACAGACGGCCATCGGGCGAGAAGGCAATCGCTTCAACAGCTGCCTCGTGCGCCTGGAACCGGTAAACCGCCTGGGCTTTTAAACTGTCATCACGCTCCCAGGTCAGGTTCCACAAGGCGATTTCCCCCTCCTGGCTTCCCGCCAGCAACTGTCTATCATCGCGCGATAACGCCATACAGCACAGACTGTCATGGGCGCGAAAGGCGTGTGTGCCCCCCTTTCGTTCAAGCGCCAGAACCAGCGACGTTTCGGCTTCTGCGGTGTAAGCCGATGCCAGGGCCCGGATTCCCAGTAACGTGGCCGTCTCCTCACCCTCAGCATCCATAGACAGCGCCGCCAGACGCAGCGACTCGCTGATATTCCGTTCCCGCGCCACTGCCGTCGCCTGGGTGTTGGCCCGATCGCGTTCCAGGGCCACCTGGGTGCCCCGCTCTTCAGATAGCGAGAGATTCTGCTGCGACTGCTGGAAGAGACCAAAGGCAAGCACCGCCAAACCAATCGTCATGATCAGGGCCGTGCTGACACCCAGCAGCAGATTCCGCTGCGTGTTGCGCTGAGCACGCCGACTGGCCCGAATAAATGCCACCTGGAGTGTCTGTGGCGGTGGGTTCTTGTGAATCCCATCCGTCAGCCATTCCTCCGCTTCGTTGGCTTCTGCACCAGTGAGCAGAAATCCCCCTTGTCGATTGCGTATGTCCCATTGCATGGCTCGCTGCAGCAGGCTCGTGTGCTGCTCCACATAAGTCAAATCGGTGCGAGCCGCCTGCACAATTGCCTCAAAGCCTGCTTCCAAGGAAGCGTCAGAATCCATGCCCAGAAAGATGAAATTGATCTGGCGTATCCGCTGCCAGTTCTGCTGCGCCGATACGAGCGTCCCATCTTGGGTGGTCCAGTTCAGTGGGTCAAGCGCCTGAGAAAGGGTGTGATCGCCGAACACATCTTCCACGACCACCGGAATGAACCGCTTGTTCTGTTCCAGTGCGTAGGCTGCTTCCCAGTTGCAGACCTCGGATGTGAGCGAATGCGGACTCACCAGAAACACGAAGCTGTTGGCACCCACTATGCCGTTCTGAATCTGTTGCCACCAGAGCGCGCCCCGTGGAATATCTTCGCGATCAAACCAGGGATCAATCCCCCGATCTTTCAGTCCCTGCACCAGTTTTTGGGCGATGTCCTCATTGCGGCGCGAGTACGAGATAAAGATCTCATTCTGGCGCAACTCAGATGGTGCCTCGTCAATCACGTATCATCTCTTCCTTACGGATTTGGGTGATCCCCTATCCGGCCAGCATCACCGTCATCCAAGTGTGGTGATGCTGGCGTATGACCTCTTGGACGGCGTCGTGCCAGTTAGGGGTTGCTCCAGAAAAAAGCCATGTCGTTCGACTTCAGAGCCAACGCCTGCACCTTCACGACATCACAAGCAGGCGACAGGAAGATGTAGACATGGTAGGGGTGGGGCATCACTTGACCTGTCATTCGGTACACCGAAGGCTTGACTATAGCATGTCCGACGCTCAGGCGCATTTGCGCTTGGCCCATTTCATGTGCAGGAACCGGTTCCCTTACGAACATTACAGCAAGCGGCGTTTAGCGGCCCGGACGGCTTGCGCCCAGGTGCTCCACTCTGCTAGGCTATGGGTCCCTGCCCTTCCTATCGAGGAACGCCTGTGCCCAAAGATCGACCGCCACGCCGCAACCTGCGCTTCCCGCCTCGCATCTGGACTCCCGCCCTGCGTCTCGCTCGCGATCTCGGCGAAACTCAACCTGCGCCGCGTTTCCAGATCGCCACGATCATCCAGCAATTGGGCCTGAATTTCGCCGAACGCGTCCTGGAGCAAACCTGGGAAGTCGAAGCCCAGGGCGGCCTCCTCGTCCCCAATGGCAGCCGACGACGCACGCCGGGCGGCGTCTTCTTCACCCTCGCCCGCGAACAGATGACCGAAGACCAACAGCAGGCCGTCTTCATGCGTCCCAAAGCCGACGTGTTCCGCTGGACCCAGCGCCGCGACGTGGTCGAACCGCTGCTGGTCGAAGCGGGCCAGGTCGAATCCGTTGAGGTCACGCTGGTGGGCCGACCCGAGGAAATCTGGGAATACGACGACGTGGTCATCCTGAGAATGGCGTATGCAGGCGTGCAGCCGCCGACCCCGCAAGGCGTCCCGCAGCTTCAACTGTTGTCTCCGGAGGCAGTGGTATTCGTCAGCCCGGATCAGTGGCTCGGCATCTTGCCCGCCCTGGACAACGACCAGACGATGCTGGTCGTCGAGGGCCCGTGTGCATTTGAAGCCGACGTGGGCGGGCTGGCGGTGTATGCCCAGAAGGTCACGACCACCCAGCTGAAGAAACGCAAGCCGCGCAAAAAGTAAGCCCCCGTTGGGCAGATTACTGCGTGCCCCCATTACCGAACGTGTCCTGAACCTCAATCGATCCCACCTCGCATCAAAATCAGAACATATGTACACACTTTACGCGACCATCCGGCCTATACTGAGGGCACGTAAGGTGGGTCACCGAATCTAAACGAGATGCAGATCACGAAGCCCGATCTTCACCCCATCCTCGCAGCGTTGCAGCGGCAGGGGGACATCCGCCCCCTGGCCGACCTGCCCGCGTCGTCGCGAACCCCCGCGATCCCCACCGGCTTTCCGGCACTGGATCATGTCCTGGCCTGCGGCGGCATCCCCCGCGGACGCCTCACCATCCTGACCGGCGCGCCGACTTCTGGGACCACCTCCCTGGCCTATCGTCTCGTCGCCCAGGCCCAGCACCGGGGTCAGATCGCTGTCTATCTGGACCTGCCCTATAGCTTCGATCCGCTGTCCGCCCAGCGCTGCGGCGTCAAGATCGGCAGTCTGCTGCTGGTGCGACCCAGCGACCGGCTGCAGGCGCTGGCCCTGCTGCGCGATCTGACGGTCGAAGACATCCCTCTGCTGGCCGTCTGGGATGGCCTGCTGATCAAATCGGCACTGCCGGACCTGCGTGCGCTGCGCGCGGTCTTGCCACGCTCCCGGATGACCGTCCTCCTGCGGCTGCCCCCGACCCTGGCGGCCACCGTCGCCGCGGATGTCCACCTGCACCTGGTCCGCCAGGCCTGGCTGTACGAACGCCGCGACGTGCGCGGCTGCCAATCGAGCGTGACGATCCAGAAAGACATCGGGCAGCCATCCGGGGCATCTGTAGAAATCGAGATTGCCTTATGATCGCCTGCCTGCGCCTGCCTGACTTCGCCATTCTCAGGATGACCACGTCGTCGTATTCCCAGATTTCCTCGGGTCGGCCCACCAGCGTGACCTCAACGGATTCGACCT
>JAIOHO010000201.1 GCA_019912905.1 Anaerolineae bacterium | reverse complement strand
GGCCTGTTTTCATGAGTATAATTGCCTTTAAGGTGTCATGAACTGTCAAGGCCATGAGCGTCAATCCGATCTGTGTCTGGCCCTTATCCCCGACCCTCCTCTACCTGTTGTGACGAGGAGAGGAAATCATGGAAAACTATCTCAAATGTCGAGAAACGCGGGGGATGCCCGGCTGTGGACGAGCCTTGACGACACCAATCGGGCCGATGTGGACCTAGTGCGAGGCAGTTGATGAGCCACATTTTTATTTCGTACTCACGCAAAGATGCGGATTTTGCTGAAATCGTGCGCGAGCAGATTGTAGACGCAGGGTTTGAGGTATGGATGGATAGTATTCTCCCGGCGGGTTTCGACTGGCGGCAGGAGATCGACCAGTCGATTCGCCAGGCGTTCGCGCTGCTGGTGGTGATCAGCCCGGATTCGAAAGTGTCCGAGTATGTGACCTATGAATGGGCCTTTGCGCTGGGCATCGGCATCAAGGTGATTCCCCTGATCTACAAACCCGCGCCGCTGCACCCGCGCCTGGAAACCGTGCAGCACATCGACTTCACGCGGACGGAGTATTACGAACAATCCTGGCAGCGGCTGATGGACGGACTGCACCACATCCGCCGCGAATCGGGCAAAGCGACCGGGCCAGCCAGTGAGGTCCAAGCGCCCAAGAAGGCCGAAATGCTGGGTACGACACGCATGGATGCGCCCGGCGTGTGGCTGATGGTGGAGCGCGGGCCGCTGAAGGGCCAGGAATGGAACCTGAACAAGGACGAGATCACCATCGGACGCGACATTACCAACGACATCGTCATCAATGACCAGCAGGTGAGCCGCCGCCATGTGCGGTTTGCCCGCAATGAGGAGGTCGGTCCGCTCAGTTTCCTCATCGAAGACCTGGATTCGAGCAACGGCACGTTCGTGAATGGGGAGCGGTTGAGCGAGCCGCTTGCGCTGAAGCATGGCGATCACATCGTCCTGGGCGAGACGGTGGGCCTGATTTACCAGATCATCGTCACGGTAAACGGGCGGCGCATCCCGCTGTAACGCGGATCGCGCAAAGTCTCTCGAAAAGTTAAGAAATACCAACCTCCTGAATCCAGTCAATCAGTGCCGGGTACGGAGTGCTGAGTGTTTGAGCGAGAACTCACCCACCAACCCCAAAGCATTTGTCGTCTGCCCCTATAGCGGCTGTTCGAGCAGTTGGTGCAAGGATTCGGCGGTGAACTGCCCGTTATGCAGGGCGGTTCCTGCCTCGATTTCCTCCCGGACATCGAGCGACGGGGCACAGGCGAGACTCTCCGTTCCGAGATACACCGGCACCTCGTATTTTTGATACCGTTCCAGCGGCATACGCCCGGTATGCAGGCGAAGGCTGCTGCGGGGGCAGTGGACGACACGGCTGCCGCTGGCCTGGATGCGCTGGACGTCGGCTTCATCGACCTGGATGGCATGGATCAGCAGCGGCTGGAGGTCGAGCGCGCCCAGGTCTTCGAGATACTCCACTGGCGACTTGCGCGGCGACGACAAGCCGATGCCCATCTCGCGGAAATAGCCTGCCAGCGGACCGCTGTCCGACTTCAGCCAATCGTATTCTGCCTGACTTTCGGCGATATGAATGCAGACCGGCAAATCTTCCTCGCGGGCGTAGGCGAGGCCCTTTTTCCACAGGGCGGGATGGACGGCATAAGGGGCGTGGAAGGCGAGGCCAATGCGCATGCTGCTGCGCTCCTGGGGACGCGCTTCGTGGATGACGTAACGGGCCATCGCCAGGGTGCGGTCGGCCTGCTCTGCGAACTGAGCGGCGACTTCGACATAGACCACGCCCTGTAAATCGGATTCGAGCAGTGGGTGAATGCTGGAGCCGGACGCGGAGACATCGGCCACATGAGTCACCCCGGCGGCTTGCAGCGCGGCGATGCCCGCATTGGCGGCCTCGCGGAATTTTGTTTCGACAAAACAGGCCATAGCCGCCATTTTGCGCCGCCGCTCGTTCAGGTCGAGCATCCAGGGCAGGAAATCACGGCCTGTCTCATCGGGGCAAAGATCGGCCAGCCAGCCGAGTTCGAGATGGGTGTGGGCATTGGTGAGAGTCATACGCATGCTCCTGACCGATCGGAATCGACGCCACCCCCGGCGGCGCAAAACCACCAGCGCATTGTAACAGCCTGACCCCCAGAGTGAACACCAAAGATTCTATCGAAACTATAACCGCGTGTTTCGAAAATTTGTTCTATGCTGTGATAATATAGACAGTCCCGTTAGGATTTTGTAATGCAGGTGGTCCAATGAGTAAGGATGAGGTGGCAGAGCAGGTGTACAACTTTATACGCGCCTATTTCAAAGCACATGGTTTTGCGCCGAGCCTGCGCGATATTTCGGAAGGCTGTTATATGAGTCCCTCGAACGTGGTGCGCTACCTGGATAAACTGGAAGCGCGCGGGTGGATCAGCCGGGAGATGCGCAAGCCGCGCAGCATCGCGCTGATCGAACATGAGGAGGTTTGAACGAGTCCGTGCCCATCACGAGCCGGTGGTCTGGCTCGGTACGGGCGCAGGGTTCCCCCTCGACTCCCGGCAATGAGGGGGACTGTCGGGCTGGCGCTGGGAGGACGCCAGCACGACTTCAGGGCCGCAGGGCGCATCGGTGGCGGCGGCCAGGACGGTGGCCCGCACGAAGGTATCACGGATGCTCCTGATCAGGATCTCTTTTTGCGCCGCGGTCAGATTCGCTTCCGGGTGGGCGAGGCGGTAAATGTGCGGCGGCATCAGATCGGCGCGAATCATGGCAATCAGCAGGTCGGGATTGAGCGTGTCGAGCGGCTGCTCGGAGAAGTTGAGATGGGCGCGGCCTTCGTTGACGTGCTGGGCGGCGATCCATGACGCGGGCGCAAAGCGCAGGTAGAGGGGATACTCCGTCTCGTTGCTGTGGCAGGTGTAGCAGATGGTGTGCATGAGGGTATCCGCCTCCGCCGAGGACCACTGCACTTCATAGCGCACCGGGGGATTACGGGGGTCCATCACCGGCAGATAGCGCCAGATGGGGAAAGCCTGGATGACCGTGAAGACCATCAGGGTGCCCGCGCTGATAGTGATCAGCGCCCTGAGCTTTCTCCAAAACTTCATCAACGGACCCCTCACTGAATTGGCGAATCGTTTAGAACATAAGCCCCCTTTACGTTCTTCACAATAGTTGCATAGTCCTAAGACCCCGTACTTCGGTCATGCTGCGGTCCGCTGGGATCGGAACAAAGTCTCAAAAAACAGAACACATTTACACCCTGAACTAGAACATAAGTGCTAAATTGACTTCATCGAAACCATCACTGTGCAGCGCGGACGGCAAACACTTGCCTGGGGCCGTGACCGCCAATGCAGCCGGAGGGTGAGTCTGCCGGTGGTGTTTCGCTCATTCAGCCCGGAGGTGAGTCAGATAGGATGGGTTCGCCTCCGGGAGGATTCGTCAGGTGTTCAAACGAGAGGATCGGCGCGATGCGTTACAGCGACGAACAGCGGCAGGCGGCGCTGGACTGTCTGGCGGCGAATGAGGGTGATTTCCAACTGGCGAGTGAGGAGACCGGGGTTCCGGCGGCGACGCTGCGCAAATGGGCGCGGCGCGAACAGGCCACCGGGCAGGAGCTGGTCCAGCTTCAGGAACGGCTGACGGCGCTCCGGCAGCAGGTAAAGGCCGAACCGTCGGCGAGTGTGCGCGAACGGATGGAAAACGAACTGCTGGATTCGATGGTCGATAACGCGCTGGCGCTGGCAAAGACGATCCAGAACGATCTCGATTCCGCGCCGCTGAGCCAGCGGGCGACGGCCCTCAATCAGGTCATCGACAAAATACTCAAACTGCTGGCGATGCTGCCCCCGGTGGGAGAACAGGTGATCCGTATTGAATTCATCGACCCTGACGGTTCCTCTCATGAAACCCCATACTGGTCAAGAAGTCATCCTGGCGAGTGAGGCGCGCTTCAAGGTGGTGGCCTGTGGGCGACGATTCGGCAAAACTGAAGCGGGCAAACTGGCGCTGATGGTGCATTTCCTGAAGGGCGGGCACTGCTGGTGGCTGGCCCCGACCTATGGGATGGCAAACCAGGTGTGGCACGAGCTGAAACAGATGTGCGGGCGGCTGCCGGGCCTGCGAGTGAGCGAGGCCGAACGGCGCATGGATCTGCCGGGCGGCGGGATGCTGGCGATTCGCAGCACCTTTTATGCCGATCGGCTGCGCGGGGCGGGGCTGGACCTGGCGGTGCTGGACGAGGCGGCGTTTATGGAGGCTGCCGTGTGGCCGGAGGTGGTGCGCCCGATGCTGGTGGATCGCGGCGGATCGGCCCTGTTTCTGAGCAGCCCTAACGGGCGCAACTGGTTCTGGGACCTGTACCAGCAGGGACTCGAACCCGGCAACCGGCAGTGGCGATCATTCCGTTTTACGTCGTATGACAATCCGCTGATTGCGCCGGGCGAACTGGACGACCTCGCCCAGACGACGCCGGACCGCGTGTGGCGCGCCGAGTACCTGGCGGAATTTGTGGACGACGAAGGCCAGGTGTTCCGGGGTATCCGCGAGGCGGCCACCGCACCGCTGAATGCCCAGCCAATCCCAGGGCGGCGCTACATCGCCGGGCTGGATTGGGGCCGACAGAATGATTTTACGGTGCTGGTCCTGATCGACGCGGACCGCCGCGAGATGGTGGCCCTGGACCGCTTCCGGCAGATGAGCTGGGCACGGCAGCGGGGGCGTCTGCTGGCGTTGTGCGAACGCTGGCAGCCTGCCGTGATCTGGGCGGAGGCTAACAGCATCGGCGGGCCGAACATCGAAGCGCTGCAAGCGGAAGGTTTGCCGGTGCGCCCATTTACGATGACGGCGCGGAGCAAGGGGCCGCTGATCGACGCGCTGGCGCTGGCGATTGAGAAGGAAGCGATCGCGCTGCTGCCGGATGAAACCCTGCTCAACGAGCTGGCGGCCTATACGCTGGAGCCGCGGGCGGGCGGGGGCTACCGCTACAGCGCACCCAGCGGCCTGCATGACGACACGGTGATTGCGACGGCGCTGGCCTGGCAGGGGGTGAGCCATGCCCGCGTCAGCGTGGATTTTGTTTGAGGGAGCCGATAGCGATTAGCCGGTAGCTTTTAGCGATTGGCGGATAGAAACCTGGTTTGTGGGGCGTTGGTCTGGGTGCTTTCTGGGCGAGGCAAGCCTCGTTCCTACCGGGTATGGGTTGGAGGTTCGTGGGGCGAGGGCGATCACGCAGGGCCGCCTCTACCACAGTTCAACTAAGCTCGCTTGGAATGGTCCCGCGAATTTCTAATTGTGAGGGGCCTTACCCGCTGGATGATTCCGCTCCGACCGCTTCGAGGCGATGGAGTCGATTGCAGGTTAACAATGGCGGCGGGGCGCTCGGTGCCGGACTCATGGGTCGCGGCACATGGGGCCAGCCGCCTGGATGGTTGTCCGCGTCTGCACCATGAACGCCAGCCGCGTGTGGACGGCGCGCGAGGCAGCCGGTTTGAACACCCGGACCGTCGAATTACGTATAAGAGGACAGCGCTTGAATCCGGGGAAGGGTTAAGCATGTCGCGCCATTTGCGCACCTTTTATACGCTGACAGTGACCCAGGTGCTGTCGCTGATCGGCAGTATGATGACCGGCGTCGCGGTCGGCATCTGGGTATTTAACGAAACCGGGGACAGCACGCCGGTGCTGCTGACGTCGTTTTTTGCGGCGCTGCCGCTGATGCTGGGGGGCAGCCTGGCCGGAGTGTTTGCCGATCGCTGGCCGCGCCGCCTGATTCTGATCCTGAGCGACACCGGGCAGGCCGTGGGGACTCTGCTGCTGCTGCTCAGTTTTGCCAGTTCGCATTTCGAACTCTGGCACCTGTACGCGGTTTCGCTGCTGCAAGGGGTGCTGGCGATGTTTCAACGCCCGGCGATGGAAGCCTCGGTGACGATGCTGGTGCCCGAAGGCCACCGCGACCGCGCCAATGCGATTCGCCAACTGGTTGGTCCAACGGCAGGGTTGATTGCGCCGGTGGTGGCCGGGTTTCTGTTTACGATTATCGGCGTGACCGGGGTGATGCTGATCGACCTGGCGACATTCGCAGTGGCGGTAGCGGTGCTGCTGGTGGTCGAGATTCCGCAGCCACAGCGCAGTTCGATCGGCGCAGCCGCCAGCGGGTCGGTCTGGCGGGAGATGCGCGGCGGTTTCGATTTCGTCTGGACGCATCGCATCCTGTTCCTGATGATGCTGTACGCCGCCTTTCTGAACTTTCTGATCGCCGGACCGATGCGGCTGACGACGCCCTATATCCTGACGCTGACGGGCAGCGAGGAGATTCTCGGCATTCTGCTGGGCGTGTTGAATCTGGGGATTGCCGTCGGTGGGATCGCCATGAGTGTGTGGGGCGGCACACGCCCACGTATTCACGGCATCATGATCGGTTTGCTGGTGCGTTCAGCTTTTATCATTCTGCTCGGGCTGGCACGGACGCCGGTGATGCTGGGCATTACCCTGTTTTTCGTGTATTTCACCAATCCCCTGGTCGATGCCTCGATGATGTCGATGCTGCAACTCAAAATTCCACCGGATATGCAGGGGCGGGTGTTTGCGCTGCTCTACCAGATGATGTTTTTCGCCAATCCGCTGTCGCTGCTGCTGACCGG
>JAIOHO010000200.1 GCA_019912905.1 Anaerolineae bacterium | reverse complement strand
CTGGGTGTTTTCGGGCGTGAGCGTGTCGCGCGTCCAGTTGACGGCTTTACGCGCATCGGGGTTGAAGGTACGAATATCCAGTCGGCCCAGTGCCGCCCAGTCATGATTGCCTGCCAGACACAGGTGCGGCAGCGTGCGCAGCAGCTCCACCGATTCGTTCGGGTCCGGGCCGTAGCCGACGACATCGCCCAGGCACCAGACGTAGTCCCACTGGCCCTTCGCGTCTTTCAGAACCGTCTCGAAGGCGGTAAGATTCGCATGAATATCGGAGATGATGAGCACGCGCATAAACGGAACCTGCTTTTAACCTGGGATTAAAGTTCGAACTGTCTGCATCTTACCATGCTTTGCAGGCGCAGGCGAGTTGCTTTCGTCGAAATTCTATAAAATCCCCGTGAAAGGTGCGTGAAAAGTGTATGGTGTCCGGCTGGCGATTTGTGGGCTGATTCTGGCGGGCTGCACGCTCAGCGGTGAAGCGGTCCCGCTGCTGCCGGAGATGGCCGAACCGACCGCGACTCCAACTGCCGCTGCCCCTGCCGAATTCGTGGAAGATGTGTCCGACGTGATGCGCGGCATCTGCTTCGAAGCGGCCTTCGATGCGGCTGGGCAGGTGTTTGTCCTGCGCGACACGGCGGCGTACATCCACTTTTATGACCTGGCGGACGAGAGCCACCTGTGCCGCCATCCGGTCGAGCGCACCCCGTTCGATTTCAGCAGCGGGCGCATCCTGGCTGGTGGCTGGAGCACGGGGATCGGCTGTACCGCCCGCCACGAGATTCAGTCGGTCACGCGCGATGAGGCCACACAGCAGGTGACGATCACCGTCCAGTTCATCACCGAGGGCAGCTGCGATTATGAACTCGTCCGCCCGCTGTGGCTGGCGCTGGACGGGGTGGCCGGGTATGCCATCGACCTCCACATCGCCCCGGCGTCGTGAAAGATCAGCCAATAAAACAAAGCGGCCCCGTAGGACCGCTCCGGCATCTGTTCAATTGAAGGTAATTGCAGTTACTCAACCTGGAAATCGAGTTTAATCGTCTCCCCGCCCTGCTGGATGGTGTAGTGCTTGACGCCAAATTCCGCCTGGCAGTAGGGATTGTCGAAGCGCGGATAGTCATGCAGGGGGATGACCGCCCCGGCGACCCGCAGCGGCCCCTGCCAGCCGAATTCCACCCAACCCAGCGTCGGCGACTGGTAGCGCACATCCAGGCCGGTGCATTCCAGAGATGCCGCCGTGACGGTCTGAACGAACGTGGCGAAATCCGGCCACTGTGACGAATCCCCCATCTCCACCACCCAGATGTTATCCGGCGCAGCCGCTCGCAGTTCGATCGCTTTGCCGTTTTCGTCGGCGCGCCAGTGGCAGGCCGTCTGCGAATACAGGGCGATGTATCCATCCCCTTTGCGCGCGCAGACCCAGTGATCGGCTTCCATCACGTCATCGAAGGCTTCGCGCGGGAAATAGGCATGGCTGAACGGGAAGGCATCGTCCGCCGGGACGTGGTGGAGGCAGATCAGGACGTGTTGATGCTGGACGGCGCGCGGCAGAATGCCATTTCCGGCCCAGTAATTCGGGCGCGCGATTTCATCATCTGAGCCGGGATGATTGGTGAATACGACCGCATCGACGCCCAGGGTGGCCTGCCAGGGATGCTGCTGGTAGCCGGGCTTGCCCGCCCGGTAATCCTGCGCGCAGCTGAGCATATAGTCTGCCGTCCGGTAGGTCTGGATGTCCACTGCGGTCATGCCGTGACAGTCGATGTTCGGGTCGATGACGCGGCCATATTCCTGCTCCTGCCACTTCAGGACCTGATCGTAGCGCGTCTGGTAGTCCTCATAGAGCATGATGCCGAACTTCTGGCGGGTTTCCTGCGCCAGGTCGTAGATGCGCTCGTGCGTGTAATCCTGAATGCTCCAGAACAGGTGCCCATCCATCAGGTCGTCGTAGGCCAGGCCATACTGCGGCGCGTCGGCAATGTCCAGGCTGTGATGCTCCTTGAACAGGCGCGGGGTGTCGAGGTCAGCGGCGATGCGCTCGAAGACGGGCGGACAGCGATAGGAACTGGTCGCCAGCGGCACCGTGCCCAGGACGGCGGGGTTGTTGTAGAGGCCCATGCCGAACATCAGCCGGGCGGTGTTGGTGGCGTCTTCGTGGCGCGCGCCCTTGATCAGACGGGGATACGTGCGTCCGTGTGTGCTGCCCATAATGCCGCGATAGGTGTGCAGCGCCATTTCGAACATCAGCAGGTCGATGGTCTGTTTGGCGAGGTGGCGGATGTCCGGCTGCTGGGCAAAGTCGTGCAGGTTGACCAGCGCCAGCAGGTCTTCCTCAAAATAACAGTTCGACAGCCACTCGCTGAAGCCGAAGCGCGCGCGGAAGTCGAACCAGCGGCGAATCAGATGCAGGGCATGTTCGATGTGATAATGGCCGTCGCGCTCTGAATTATGAAAGGTGTGGCTGGCAAACAACTGCCCGGCCAGCAGTTCGTCGGCGTGGAAGATGATCTGGTGATTCTCGGTCCAGTAACAGCGGTGGTTGTCGCCCTGGGGTTCATCCCACCAGAACTTGAAGCGCAGGATGCAGGCTTCGATGTCGGCGATCAGTTCCGGCGAGATCAGCGGGCTGTTGGGATAGCGGTAGAGGACGCGCAGCAGGCCGCCGACGCTGAAGTCACAGCAGTCCTGGCGCGAATCGACAAAAGCGATGGCATCGCGGAACGGCGCTTCATCGACCGGGTCACGACCGAGTTCGAGCCGGGCAATCTGGCTGAAAAAGCTGGTCCGGATAAAGCGGCTCATTCGGCTGGCCGGGGGCTGTGCGGCGCAGTATTCGAGATATTCCTGCCGCCTGGTTTCATAAGTCCCTTCGGGTTCTGCGTGATACGTGTTTTCCATGAATGCGTTCCTGTTCAAAAGAGGGACAATCGGATGCCGTGAGGATGCAAGCCTACGCTGCCGTCACAGCGCCTGGACGAGCTGGCGCAGGGCGGTCTTGTAGTTGTCGCCAAAGTCGAAACGGGGGCTGCGGCGGATCGCATCCGGCGGCTCGGCGGGGGCAACCTGGGCGATCAGGACCGGCTTGCGTTTGTCCCTGAAGAACTGCCAGGCTGCCTGAATTGCCTCCGAGCGCAGTGCCGCAGGAGACAGCAGGATCACCAGGCTGCCACATTCAGCCAGCGCCGGATGTACCCCGCCAGCCCAGCGGACCCCGCCGCTATCCTCCTCGTGCAGCCAACTGGCGATGCCGCTTTTTTCGAGATCGGCGGCGATGGCCTGGGCGACGGCTTCATCGGCTTCGGCAAAGGCGACGTAGGCCGTATCGCGGGCCAGCCGCGCGCGACTGCCGCTGCCAACCTGGACCGCATCCGGACGCTTCAGCGAGTCGTGCAGCGCCGTCCAGCCCATGCGAAAGACAGTGCCGCCGCAGTCCGGGCATTCGCCGCGTGTGGCAGGCATCCCGCGCCGCGTCCAGACGGCCTGCGGATGTTCGACTTCGATGGTGTCTTTGCAGCGCACGCAGTACGCTTCGAGGATGAGATCGTCGTCTTCGTCGGCGTAGTGTTCGGGATTGTTCAAGGCAAACTTCCTGTATCCATCGGGCGTCCGATTAAATTATACTCACAATTGGAACGGCTGTGGATGGGACTGGGGATATGCGATAAGGATTATTCCGGTGTTGGATACCGCGTGAGGTCCCTGAAGATGTCAATGTATAGGCCGTGCTGCGCGCTGATTGGGAAACCGCGACCTTCTGATCCCACGTTTCGAGGATTACCCGGCTCGCTGCGCGACGTCCACGGCCAGTTCGAACAGGTCCCGGTGCTGGTCGAAATCCCCAGTCAGCAGCACCCACTCCTTCCAGCGGCGGCCCGCCATCGGCTCGAAGGGTTCGGCGCTGCCGCTCTGGATCAGCTCGTTCGTTTTGGATTCGCCGACCTTGAGGACGATGCCGTTCTCAAACAGCCCAACGGCCAGCTTGCCATTAACTTTGTAGCAGGGCATGCCGAACATCTTGCCGGGTACGGCCCCCGGAATATGCTGCATGATGTCGTGCATCGCTGCTTCGTGCTCAGAATTGAACTCCATCAGCCTTTGTCTCCCGATAGAACACTTATTCTACTTCAGAATAAGCGAGTTCGGTTCGGCTGTCAAGCAGGGTTCAGGTGTGTTCCGGCGCAGGGCGGCGTTTCGGGTCCGAACCGGGCACGCCGAGCCAGCGCCCCAGGACGGCGATAAACCGGGCCAGCGCATCGTCGTGCAGGTAGCCGTGATCGCGATACCAGGTGTAGGTATCCTCCAGGCTGGTGTACATGTCGAACTGCGGCGGGCCAAGTTCGCGGTGCGTTTTGTGGGAGTCGAAATGGATTTTGCGGCTGCCCAGGCGCGTCTGAGAGGCATCGACCGGCAGTTGAATGCCTGCTTTTTGCAGCGCTTCGATGGTCGAAGCCGCGTAGGGGAGCACGAAATCCGGCAGGGTCAGGAAAGGCGCGGCTACGCCGACCACCTGCGCGCACAGCGCATACCAATCGCGCAGGCTGTAGTTGGCGGTGCCGAGGATGTAGCGTTCTCCGGTGCGCCCCCGTTCGGCAGCGAGCACATGCCAGCGGGCTACATCACGCACATCGACCACGCCAATGCCGCCGGAGGACACCGGAATCGTCCACTGCAAGCGCTGCATTTCGGTGATGAAGCGCCCGGAAATCAGATTCAGGTCGCCCGGCCCCAGCACGATGACCGGGTTGACCGTCACGATGTCCTGGCCGTATTCGCGCACGGCATAACGCGCCACCTCCTCGGCTTTGAGTTTGCTGTAGCCGTAGGGGAATTCGTGTGGGCTGAGCGAAAAATCGATGGTTTCGTCGGCAGGCTGGCGATCCTCACCGAAGCCGACCGCCGCCGCACTGCTGGTGAAGATCACCCGCCGGACTCCGGCTTCGCGCGCCGCGCGCAGGACCCGCCGCGTGCCTTCGACGTTGATGGCAAACAGGTGGCTCTGGTCGGCCTGCCAGTAATCCGCCACTGCCGCCACGTGAAAGACCCAGTCGCACCCGGTACAGGCCGCCCGCAGCGCCTCTTCTTCCAGCACATCGCCGAGGGCGGATTCGTAGGTCAGCCCGGCCAATGCATCGAGCTTCGACGTGGTGCGGTGCAGTACGCGAACCGTGTGCCCGCCGTCGAGCAGGGTGCGGACGACGTGGGAGCCGACAAACCCGGTGCCGCCGGTGACGAGTGCTTTGACCATCGTGATTTCTTTCTTCAGTCCACTTCGAATGGAGGTAAGGGCTGCCAATCCGGTTCGATATTGCTGACGGTAAACTCGGAGTGGGTCAGTTGCAAAGGTTCACCCTCGGCGACAGGGCCTACGTAAATATTCCAATCATGCTGATAGACCACTTGCTGACCGTCCGGGGACCAGCGCGGGTCCCCATTGTTTGTGCCCAGGTGGTGCAGCCAGATGAAATCCTCAGACCGATCGGCTCCTATCTTCGCGATTACCACCATGCCGAATTCATCGCCATACAGGAAGTAATCGCCATCGGATGACCAGTCCGGGGGCGCTAACCGTAATCCGCCATAGCCAAGCGGTTCCTGGCCCGTACCATCCTGGTGAATCTGATAAAACGCAAAAAAGGTGCGGTAAAGCGGTTTGGGTTCATCACCCCTGCTGGACGCAAAGGCGATTCGGATGCTATCGGGCGACCAGGCTGACGGGATATTCGTCTCGGAATCCTCACCAAATACTTTGGATTGATGGGTTCCATCTGCATTCATCACATAAAGTTCTGAACCGACTGCCGAACCGGTTCTGCCTCTCTGATAGGCGATGTATTCGCCATCAGGAGACCAGACTGGCGCGTGTTCGGCCACCTCAGGTGTGTTGGTGATATTCCGGATATTCGAACCATCCGCATCCATCACGAAAATATCATTTTTGGCATTTGCCCAATCGGACACAAAAGCAATTTGCAGGCCATCGCCCGACCAGGAAGGGTGCCAGTTGCTGCCGCTGTTGAAGGTGAGCTGTCGTAAATTGGAACCGTCGGGGTCAATCGTATAAACCTGGAACTGTCCGCTGCGATTGGAAACAAAGGCAATTTTGCCGTTCGCCACTGCCTGCGCCTGCGTTTCGATCCCGGCGACAAACAGGTTTAAAAGGATCGGGATGACGAAGGCGATACTTCGTGATAACG
>JAIOHO010000199.1 GCA_019912905.1 Anaerolineae bacterium | reverse complement strand
GGGTGCCCCCCGTTTTACGGATGATCGCCGCTTTCTGGGGTACATGGGGTCTGCGGTGGATATTACCGACCGGAAGCGGACGGAAGCTGCCCTGCACGAAAGTCAGGCCTGGATGAAGGCGATCGTCGAAAGCATGCCGTTCGATTTCTGGGCGATGGACCGCGACGGTCATTATGTCATGCAGAACAGCGAATCAATGCGCCTGTGGGGGAATCTGGTGGAAAAGCTGCCAGATAAGAAGCGTATCCCCGATTGGGTGCTTGAGGCATGGCTTGAGAATAACCGCCAGGCATTTGCGGGTGAGCGAATTCGTAAAGAGATGCAGTATCTCGCCAATGACCAGCTGATGCGCGTATATAACATCGTCGTGCCAGTGCGCGATCAGGATGAGATTATCGGCATTGCCGGTGTGAATATCGACATCAGCGAATTGAAGCAGATCGAGGCCAGACTGCGGGCGATTTTGCAGGCCATACCGGACTTTATGGCGCGCATCCACCGCGATGGCACCTATCTCGAAGTCATTCACGGCTCCGATTTTGAAGATAAACAGGCTGCCGGTGACATCGTCGGTCGCAAGGTGGCGGAGGTGGTTACGCTGGAGAGTGCGGCGCTGCGGATGCAGAGCGTGCAACAGGCCCTGGAAACGGGCAGGCTGCAAACCTATGAATACAGCCTGACGCTCCCCGCAGGCCACACCTATTATCTTGAGGCCAGAATCACCGTCAGCGGGCCGGATGAGGTGCTGGTAATCGTCCGCGATGTGACTGCCCGGAAGGAGGCCGAAGCGCGGGCGATGGACCTGGCCCTGGAACGTGAGCAGATCACCCTGCTGCGGCGCTTTATTGGTGACCAGACCCACGATTTGATGACGCCGCTGACCATCCTCAAGACCAGCCTGTACCTGCTGAGTAAGACGAATGTGCCGGAGCGCCGCGCCGAGCACATCGCCAAGCTGGAAACTCAGGTGGACAACCTGGAAAACATGATCCGCAATATGCTGATGCTGTTGCAGTTGGAAAAGCCGGTTGAGGATGAATTTGAGTTTGCCATGCAGGACCTGAATGCGCTGGTGGAGCGTCTGGTGGGCGTTCAGCAGTCGGTCGCCATCAGCCGGGGATTGATCCTCCAGTTTGAAGGCCGTGCCAGCCTGCCTCTGGTTGCGTTCGATGCCGAGAAGATGGAACGTGCGCTGTCCAATCTGATCGACAATGCGCTGAAATATACGCCAACCGGGGGCAGCGTGCTGGTGACGACTCGGGTGGACGCGCGTGATGTGGTGGTATGTGTGCGGGATAATGGTCGAGGAATTCCCAGCCGCGATATGCCGCATATCTTCGAC
>JAIOHO010000198.1 GCA_019912905.1 Anaerolineae bacterium | reverse complement strand
GTGTGCTCTATATCTTCCTGCCGCTGTGCTTTGTGCTGGCGATCCTCCTACTGGCTCAGGGTGTGGTGCAGAATTTCAACACCTATACGCAGGCGACGACCCTGGCGGGGCATCCGCAGCTTTTACCCCAGGGACCGGCGGCCTCACAGATTGCCATCAAGCAGCTGGGGACCAACGGCGGCGTCTTCTTCAACACCAACAGCGCCCATCCCTATGAGAACCCGACGCCCTTCAGCAACTTCCTGGAGCTGTTTGCCATTCTGCTGATTCCGGCAGCCTTGACCTATACCTATGGCAGGATGGTCGGCTCGCTGCGGCAGGGCTGGGTGATCTTCGCCGCGATGCTGATCCTGTTACTTGCGGGATTAGGCATCATGGTTGCAGCGGAATACAGCCCCAACCTGGGCTACGGCGTTTCCAGCATGATGGAAGGCAAAGAACTGCGCTTCGGCACGGCCAACAGCGTGCTGTGGGGCGCGGCCACAACCGCCGCCTCCAACGGTTCGGTCAACGCGATGCACGACAGCTTCAGCCCGGCTGCCGGGGGCATTGCCCTGCTGAACATTATGCTGGGCGAAGTCATCTTCGGGGGTGTCGGCGCTGGGCTGTATGGCATGTTGATCTTCGTCGTCCTGACGGTATTCATCGCCGGGCTGATGGTTGGGCGCACGCCGGAGTATCTGGGTAAGAAGATCGAAGCGCGCGAGATCAAGCTGGCGATGATCGCCGTGCTGCTGCCGAGTGCCTGTATTCTGCTGTTTGCGGCGCTGGCTTCGGTATCGGACACGGCCCTTGCCAGCCGCACGAATGCCGGGCCGCACGGACTGAGCGAGATTCTCTACGCCTTTGCTTCCGGCGCGGGCAATAACGGCAGCGCCTTCGCCGGGCTGAACGCCAATACGCCCTTCTATAACGGCCTGATGGGGATTGCCATGTGGATCGGGCGCTTCGGCGTGATTCTGCCGGCGCTGGGCATTGCCGGGAGCATGGCCCCGAAGCGTGTTGCGCCATCATCACCCGGTACTTTCCCGACCGATACGCCGCTGTTCGCGCTGCTGCTGATCGGCGTGATCCTGATTGTCGGCGCTTTAACCTTCTTTCCGGCCCTCAGCCTGGGGCCAGTGGTCGAACAACTGCTGCTCAACGCCGGACGGACCTTCTAGGAGACCCTGACATGGACGCTAAATCGAAAGCACGCCCCTTGTTTGATGGGCCGATTGTCCGCCGCGCACTGCTGGATGCGCTGCGCAAGCTGGACCCGCGCCTGATGCTGAAGAACCCGGTGATGTTTGTGGTCGAAGTCGGGGCAGTGTTGACGAGTCTCAGTCTGCTGAGCGATGTGCTGGCCGGGCATGGTGATGCGCTGCGCTTCAACCTGCAAATTGCGCTGTGGCTGTGGTTCACGGTGTTGTTCGCCGACTTTGCCGAGGCGATGGCCGAAGGTCGCGGCAAGGCTCAGGCGGATGCGCTGCGCAAAACCCGCACGCAGATGATGGCGCGCCGGTTGAGCGGCAGCAAAGAGGAACAGGTCCCGGCGGCCAGTTTGAAGCGCGGCGACCTGGTGGTCTGTGAGGCGGGCGATCAGATTCCCGGCGATGGCGAGGTGGTCGAAGGCGTTGCCAGCGTGGACGAATCGGCTATCACGGGTGAATCCGCCCCGGTGATCCGCGAGAGCGGCGGGGATCGAAGCGCCGTGACCGGCGGGACACGTGTGCTGAGCGACCGCATCGTCATTCGTATCACGTCCGAAGCAGGCAGCAGCTTTCTGGACCGCATGATCGCGCTGGTGGAAGGCGCAAAGCGGCAGAAGACGCCCAATGAAATCGCGCTGACGATTCTGCTGTCCGGGCTGACGATGATCTTTCTGCTGGTGGTCGTTTCGCTGCGAGCCTTCATGCAGTACAGCGAGGTCGAAGCGGGATTCAGGGGCGAATCGACGGCGACTGTGACCGTGCTGATCGCGCTGCTTGTCTGCCTGATTCCGACGACGATTGGCGGCCTGCTGAGCGCCATCGGCATCAGTGGGATGGATCGTATGATTCAGCGCAATGTCCTGGCGACCAGTGGCCGGGCGGTGGAAGCGGCGGGCGATGTCGATGTCCTGCTGCTGGATAAGACCGGGACGATCACCCTGGGCAACCGCATGGCGACCGCCTTCATTCAGGCGGACGGCGTGGACCTGAAGCGGCTGGCGGATGCGGTGCAGTTGTCCTCGCTGGCGGACGAGACGCCGGAAGGCCGCTCGGTAGTGGTGCTGGCAAAGGAGAAATTCGGCCTGCGTGGGCGCGACCTGGCCCAGCTTCAGGCGGAATTTGTGCCTTTCAGCGCGCAAACTCGCATGAGCGGGGTCGATTTCGGTGCTGTGGATGGACGACCTGCCCGACGGATTCGCAAAGGCGCTGCCGATGCGGTTCGGCGTTATGTCGAAGCCCAGGGCGGCATATTCCCCTTGAGCGTCAGCATGTCGGTGGACACGATTGCGCGCAATGGCGCGACTCCACTGGTCGTGGCGGAAAACGCGGACGTGCTGGGGGTCATCGAACTGAAAGACATCGTCAAGGGTGGCATCAAAGAGCGTTTTGCTCAACTGCGGGCGATGGGAATCCGCACGGTGATGATTACGGGTGACAATCCGCTGACGGCGGCGGCCATTGCGGCGGAAGCAGGCGTGGACGACTTCATGGCGCAGGCCACGCCAGAGGATAAACTGGCACGCATCCGCGAGGAACAGGCGAAGGGGCGTCTGGTCGCCATGACCGGCGATGGCACCAACGACGCGCCGGCGCTGGCGCAGTCGGATGTCGGCGTGGCGATGAACACCGGCACCCAGGCGGCACGCGAAGCCGGCAATATGGTTGATCTCGACAGCGACCCGACCAAGCTGATCGAAGTGGTCGAGATTGGCAAACAGCTTCTGATGACGCGCGGCGCGCTGACGACCTTCAGCATCGCCAACGATGTGGCGAAGTATTTCGCCATTCTGCCCGCGCTGTTTGGCCTGCTGTATACCGCGTCGCCGAACGAGGCAGGACCGCTTGCGGCGCTGAACATCATGGGGCTGACCTCGCCGCACAGCGCGATCCTGAGCGCCATCATCTTCAATGCACTGATCATCATCGCCCTGATCCCGCTGGCGCTGCGCGGCGTGAGCTACCGGGCAATGGGCGCGGCGGCGGTTCTGCGGCGCAATCTGCTGGTCTTCGGCCTGGGCGGGTTGATCGCGCCGTTCATCGGCATCAAAGTGATTGACGTCATCGTCAGCGCGCTGCATCTGGTCTAGAGAGGCATGATCCATGTTCAGAAATACGATCTCAACCGGGCTGCGGATGCTGGCCCTTTTGACCCTGCTGACCGGTGTGCTCTACCCGCTGGTCGTGACGATCATCGCGCAGGCCTTCTTTGCGGATCAGGCGAATGGCAGCCTGCTGCTGCGGGATAGTCAGGTCATCGGCTCCGACTTGATCGGGCAGCAGACCGACGATCCGCGCTACTTCTGGGGGCGGCCCTCAGCAGTCGATACCATGCAAGGCTCCACGCCCGATCATCTGGGGACGTCCGGGGCGACGAACTACGGTTGGACCAGCGCGGCGCTGGCTGAACTCGTCGCCCAACGCGCCGCCGAGTTTCGTCAGGCGAACGGTCTGAGCGCCGACACAGTGGTTCCGGCAGACATGCTGTTCGCATCGGGCAGCGGCCTGGACCCGCATATCAGCCCAGAGTCGGCCCGCCTGCAAATCGACCGGGTGGCAGATGCGCGGGGTCTGCCCCGCCAGCAGGTCGCCAACCTCGTCGAGCGGTTCGTGGAAGCGCCACAGTTCGGCTTCCTGGGCCAGCCGCGAGTCAATGTGCTGCGGGTCAATCTGGCGCTGGATGCCTTACAATAAGCCTATGAGCGAGCTTCGACCCGACCCGGACCGGCTGCTGGAGGCTATTCAGAAAGATGAAGCACGCCAGAAGCGCGGAAAACTGAAGATCTTCTTTGGTATGGCAGCAGGCGTGGGCAAGACCTACGCTATGCTCGATGCTGCCGCACAGCGCCGGATTGAGGGCGTGGACGTGGTCGTCGGCTTGGTCGAAACGCATGGCCGGGTCGAAACAGACGCGCTCTTAAGCAAGCTGGAACAGATTCCGCATCGCAAGCTGGACTATCGCGGTACGCTGCTGGACGAGATGGATACCGACGCCATCCTGACCCGCCAACCGAAACTTGTCCTGGTGGATGAACTGGCGCACACGAATGTCCCCGGTTCGCGCCACACCAAGCGCTACCAGGACGTGATCGACCTGCTGGAAGCGGGGATCGATGTGTGGACGACGGTCAATGTGCAGCATTTTGAGAGCCGCGCTGACGCCGTCAAACAGATCACCGGCATTACCGTGCATGAGCGCGTGCCGGATTCGCTGCTGGACCTGGCGGATGAGATCGAACTGGTTGATCTCTCGCCGGATGACCTGCGCAAGCGCCTGGAAGAAGGCAAAGTCTATACGCCTGACCGGGTGGAAGTGGCGACTAACCACTTCTTTCGCACCGGCAATCTGACCGCACTGCGCGAGATGGCGCTGCGCATGACGGCTGAACATGTGGACCACAAGCTGCAAGATTATATGCAGCTCAAGCGCATTGCAGGCCCCTGGAAATCGCGCGAACGCCTGATGGTCGCGGTGGGACCCAGTCCCTTCTCCGAGCAGTTGATCCGCTGGACCCGGCGCATGACCTACACGCTGGAAGCGCCCTGGATCGCCATGTATGTCGAGACGGGGCGGCCCTTATCGGCCAGGGACAAGGAGCGGTTGGCTCACAACCTGGATCTGGTGCGCAGTCTGGGCGGCGAGATCGTCACGGCGGCCAATGAACAGATCGCGGACGCACTGTTGGAGGTGGCCCGCCAGCGCAACGTGACGCAGATCGTCATCGGCAAACCGGGCCGGGGCGGATTCAAAAACTGGCTATCAGGGCGCTCCATGATCGACCGGCTGATTCGTGCCAGCGGCGACATCGATTTCTACGTGGTCAACGGTGAAAAACCGGAGACTGAATCCGGGTCGAGATCGTGGACCAAAGTTCCTGAACGGCATTCGGACTGGTCTCAGTATGCAGCAGCGCTCGCCATTGTTGCGCTCGTGACCGGCCTCGATCTGCTGGCGGCGTCCACCTTTGCCTGGCTCGGCTATCAGGCGGTCGGGCTGACCGAGTTACTGACGGTACTGCTGATCGCCGTCTATCTCGGACGCGGCCCGGCACTGTTAGCTGCGGCGGCCAGTGCAGTTTCGTGGAACTTCCTTTTCATTGATCCACGCCTGACCTTTGAGGTGTCGCGCTTCCAGGACGCGATTGTCCTGGTGCTTTACTTTGCGATTGCGCTGTTTACGGGCAATCTCACCGCTCGTATCCGCCGTCAGGAGCAGCAGTCGCGCGCGGCAGCTGAGCGGACGATGGCGCTCTACACGTTGGCTCACGAGACCGCGACCGCTGTCACGATGGACGATGTCCTGCAAAGCACAGTCGCCCAGATTGAGCAGGTCTTCGATGCGCAGGTCGTCATCATCCTGACCGACGGCGCTGAACTGGCGAGTGAACCGCATGGGAGCAGCAGCCTGACGATTGGTGATAAGGACTATGCCGTGGCTTTGTGGGCTTATCGTAACCGCAAACCTGCCGGATTGTTTACCGATACCCTGCCGCTGGCCTCGGCCAGTTATGTGCCGCTGCTGACGCCGGATCGCACCGTCGGTGTGATCGGCATCCACACACGAGATCAGGCACGGCTTTCGTTTGAACAGGAGGCGCTGCTGCAAACCTTCGTCAGTCTGGTTGCGCTCGTGATTGAGAGGGAGATGCTGGACGAAGCGGCCCGGCAGTCGGCCATGCTGCGCGAGTCGGAACGGCTGTACACGGCGCTGCTGAACTCCATTTCACACGAACTGCGCACGCCCCTGGCAACCATCACCGGTGCATCCAGCAGTCTGCTGAATCCCCAGGTGAACAGCAGTGTCAGCGCGCGTCAGGCCCTGATCGAAGACATTCAGGCGGCCACACGGCGTTTGAATCGACTGGTCGAAAACCTGCTCGATATGTCCCGCCTGGAGAGCGGACGCCTGAGTCTGAAACGCGACTGGTGCGATGTGAGCGACATTCTCGGTGTGGCGGCAAAGCGTATGGAAGGCTGCTTTGAAGATCATCCGCTGCACCTTCATGCGCCACCTGATCTGCCCCTGATTCAGGTCGATTTTGTCCTCATCGAGCAGGTCGTCGTCAACCTGCTGGACAACGCCTGTACCTACACACCCCCAGGAACCGATGTGAACCTGACAGCATCCGTATCAGCCAATGCAATACATATTGTGGTCGAAGACTCAGGTCCGGGTATTCCGCCGGAGCATCTGACTGACATCTTTGACAAGTTTTATCGCGTGCCGAATACGGCAGCAGGCGGCACAGGCCTGGGTTTATCCATTTGCCGTGGGCTGGTAGAAGCGCACGGCGGGCAATTGCGCGCCGAGAACAGACCTACTGCCGGCGCGCGCTTTGTCATCCAGCTTCCGCTCAACGGCGCACCACCACCAGTCCGGGAGATCCAACGATGAGCGGCGGTGCGGTGATCCTCATCGTAGATGACGAAATCCAGATACGCCGCTTCCTGCGGATCACGCTGGAGGCCAACGGCTACCATGTCTACGAAACGGAAACCGGGCACGAGGCACTCACGAAAGTCTCTCAACTGCGCCCCGATCTCATCATCCTTGACCTGGGGCTGCCGGATATCGACGGGATGGAGGTGCTGCGTCGCTTGCGCGATTGGACAAAGACTCCCGTCATCGTCTTGTCCGTTCGGGACGCCGACCGGGATAAGGTGGCCGCGCTCGACTCGGGGGCAGATGACTATTTGACCAAGCCCTTCAGCGTGGATGAGTTGATGGCGCGTGTGCGCGTAGCTCAGCGACATGCGCTGGCAGAGAGCAATGACGACGAGGTTTTTACAAGTGGATCCTTGATGGTGGACCTCAACCACCGCATGGTGACCGTGCGTGGTGAGCCGGTCAAGCTGTCGCCCACCGAGTATGCGCTGCTGCGGTTGATGATCCAGAACGCCGGGAAGGTACTGACTCATCGCCAGATTCTTCGCGAAGTCTGGGGATCGGAATACGTCAACGAGACTCACTACCTGCGTGTCTATTTTGCGCAGCTCAGGCAAAAGATTGAAGATGATCCGGCCCTGCCCCAGATTCTACTGACAGAGCCTGGAGTTGGCTATCGTCTGAGCGCAGTTCATCGTTTCGATGATCCAGACGAATGAGTGAGGCAGCAGATATCGAAATTTGGTGCAGTTAATTCGATTTTCGAAGCGTTCTTATCTATGGATAACGTCGAGTTTACTGTTGAAAATGGACAGGCGAGTACGCTGAAACGTTGCCGCGTCCTGATCGGAAGGAGTTACTGCGGAACGGTGTTGAGAGGGCTGTCTTGAACCCTGAGGGACACATAATTCGTGTGGATTGGCTTCCGCCATTCATTTACCTGCAAGAGGTTTCTGAAAAGGTAAGCGCTGGTAGAAGTTCCTCGGAGTAACCCGCTGAGAATCAAACATCCGGCGGTGATGCCGGATGTTCGAGTGGTCGATTGTGGGCAATATAGGACTTGAACCTATAACCCCTCCCGTCAAAGGAGTGCTCTGCCAATTGAGCTAATTGCCCGTTTATTGGTATCAGTATAGCCGATTCGCAGGTGTTTGCAAGAGGTGATTTTGGGGTCCGTGAGCCGCCGCTTCCCCTGTGCGTGGCACCAAACGGGTGCCCGCTGCTTAGGGGGCAGGCAGCTCGATGACGTCGAGCGCGAAGGGCAGACGGGGATGCACCAGCGGGACCAGCAGCGAAAACGAATCGAAGTTGGCCGCGTAGATTTTGCCCTCGAAATAGGCCACATCGCTGAGGCCGCGAAACACCCCGGCGATGTATTCCAGATCGCCATCCTTCAGCCGAACCAGACCATTCTGCTCCAGCGCGGCGGCGTAAATCGTCCCATCCGGTGCGGTCGTCACGCCATCGAGTCCCGGCACATATTCCTGCCCGACGTGGCGGTAGAGCTGTTCCCCTTCGCCGGTCGTGATGGACACGCGGTAGATCGTATTCAGATTGCTGTCGGTGATGATGAGCGCATCGTGGGCGGAATCGTAGGATAAGCCTGTTGGAGCCGGGCGCGTATCATCTCCGCTTCCAGCTTCCGGCGGAGTCCACCAGGCGATTCCGCCACTGCCATCGGCTTCAAAGCGCCACACTTCGGCGCGGCCCCGGTCACTGACATACACCCGGCCCTGGGCATCGAGCGCCAGATCATCGGGCAGCAGAAAACCGCGTTCATCGCCCGGTACGGCGAAGGGGGTGATGCTGCCCTGCGGGTCGATGCGCCGCACTTCCCCGCCCAGCGTCAGCGGATTCGCATCGTCCAGGTCGATGACGTACAGCGTACCATCCGGGCCGACCGCCAGGCCGGATACTGCCTCAAATGCGGCTCGTGTCCCCGGCAGTTCGCGGACACTTCCATCGGGTGTGATCGACCAGACCGCACCGCTCACATAACTGGCGGTGTAGACCGCGCCATCCGGCCCGACCGCGACCGTGGCCGGGTACGCATCGTCATCGGGCAGCACGGCAAATTCACCGGCGGTCACGCCCTCGACCAGCGCCACGGATTGATCGCGCCCGGTGTTGAAGGACAGCAGGATCAGCCCGACGGTGATCGCCACGATGAGCAGCACCCCGCCGACGAGGAAGGCAATGAAGATCAGGGTCCGCTGGGCGCGCGGCAGCCGCTGAATGCGTAGAATCATTTACAGCGTACCGCGTCTGAGCAGGAGCAGGATTCCCAGGGCGGCACCCCAGGCCACGTATCCGGCCACGATGGTCGGCACCAGCGGCCAACCGGCCCGCACGACGAAAAAGCTGACAATCAGAAAGAGGACAGTGGGCAGGATGCCAATGAGCAGCCCTTCGGAGAACGCAGCCCGCGAAGCCGGGTTCTGGTCCGCCGAAAAGACGATCCACAGCGCCAGCGGCACGTTGATCGGCATGGTGGCGGCGATGGCGGCAAACGTGCGCGAATACTGGCGCACGATGGCAACCGTGATAATCACCCCGATCGACACGAGGACCGGCAGCACGCGTTCCCAGGCGATAGACATAAGCAGACTCCTGCGAATAAGGGTCCAGTTCGGAGCAGTCCGTCAGACACTGTCCGGACACCACACCGGCGCGGCTCACGACTGATCCCTGGAAACTGGCAGATTCAGACTGCAAAAAAGAAGCTTCCAGTGCCGGGGATTAGAGGCCCGGCGGCTGAAAGCTGTGCGCTGCGGAGAGGGTGGGATTCGAACCCACGACGGCTATTCACCGTACTCGCGTTCCAGGCGAGCGCATTAGACCAGACTATGCTACCCCTCCAGTCAAGGCGCATTATAGCAAAGAACCGGTGTCCAGGCTATGCTGTTTTACACCGTCTCGGCACCGGCTCCATTATGAAGAATCGGCTGCGCCCGCAGGGTCAGCGCGGCAGTCAGTGGCCGATGATCGGACTCTCCATTCATTTAACTTTCCCCCGACCATTATCCGCTAGAATAAAGGCACAGGAAACAGATTGGATCACCCCATGAACCCGATACGAATATTGGTCGCTGCACTGCTGGCGCTGACGCTGTCCGGTCCGCTGAAGGCCGCGCCCGATCGCAACACCGCCACTGAACTGGCCGAGGCCATCCCCCCGCCGCGCGACCGCATCGACCTGGCCCGCCGCTTGATGGGCATCGAAACCATCGCGCCGCCGCCTGCCACGCCCCCACAGTGGCAGTTGGGCGACGTGCAGCGTTTCTGGGTGACGAATGAATACGATAATCGCGCCTTTCAGGTCGATGCCAGCCTGCGCACCATCGGCGAGCATATCTATTTCTGGGTGGAGCAGGACGTTACCATCGACACGGCGGAACTGGATAAGCTGGCCGCCATCTTCGACCAGGATATTTACACGCCGATGCACGCCTTATGGGGCAGCGAAGATTCGCCGGGGGTGGATGGCGACCCACGCGTGTACGGCCTGTTCGCCTTCGGACAGGGGCCAGGTGTGGCGGCCTATTTCGCCAGTGAGCACATCTACCCGGTCGAAGCGGTCTCGACCAGCAACGAACACGAGATGTTCTTCTTCAACCTGGATACGCTCGGCACGGCATTCCCGGCGGACATGATCGCCGGGGTGGTCGCTCATGAATTCCAGCACATGATTCAGGAGCATCAGGACACCAACGAGTCGATCTGGCTGAACGAAGGCTTCTCCAAGTTTTCTGAGATTTACGTCAACTACCCCTTCAGCTCGGCCAGCTCCGCTATCGCCTTTCTCAGTCAGCCGGGCACGCAGCTTGACGACTGGCCGGAAGAGGGTTCCACCCTGCCGCACTACGGCGCGGGCCTGATGTTCGTGGCTTACTTTTACGATCGCTACGGCATCGACGCCCTGCGCCAGTTGGGGCGGAATCCGGCCTCCGGGCTGGAGTCGGTGGACGCGGTGCTCAAGGACCTGGGCGAACCCGGCGTGAACACCTTCTTTGCCGACTGGGTGCTGGCGAACTTCCTGCAAAATTATGCGCTGACGGATGGTCGCTATGGGTATCAAAGCCTGTTCGGGCTGACAGGCCCGGCCCCGATGGACCTCGTCAGCGAATATCCCTACCGCTGGTCCGGCGCGGCCAACCAGTACTCGACGGACTATTTTGTCTTCAACCATCTGAATAGCGCGCAGACGCTGGACATCCGCCTGGATGCGCCGCAGACCACGCGCCTGGTCCCGGCAGATGCCAGCAGCGGCCAGCGCATGTGGTACAGCAACCGGGCCGACAACAGCGATACCACGCTGACCCGCCGCTTCGACCTCAGCGGGGTCGCTGGGGCGACGCTGAATTACAACATCTGGTATCACCTCGAACACCTGTGGGATTACGGCTACGTGATGGTCAGCACCGATGAGGGCCAGACGTGGGGCATCCTGAACACCCCGGCCATGACGGACGAGAACCCGCATAACAATGCCTACGGCCTGGGCTACACCGGTTCCAGCGAGGGCTGGCTGGCCGAACAGATTTCACTGGATGCCTATGTCGGTAAGGCGATATTGGTGCGCTTCGAGACGATTACCGACGATGCGACCACGCAGCCCGGCATGCTCATCGACGATGTGCGCATCCCTGAAGTGGGCTATGCCAGTGATTTTGAAGCGGATGGCGGCGGCTGGGAGCCGCGCGGCTGGATCTGGACCGATAACACGCTGGCGCAGCAGGTGTGGGTGCAGGCCGTACAGCAGATCGGCACGGACGCGACCATCACGCGCTGGCTGGTGCCGGATGAATCGCACTGGTCGCTGCCGCTGGAGCCGAACGTCGAACAGGTGACGCTGGCGATTTCACCCTTTGCGCCGCTGACGACGGTGGCCCTGCCGTATACCCTGGAAGTCGAGGTGCCCTGAGCGGTGCCCTAAAAAATGCGACCACCGGGTCTTCCGGTGGTCTGGTCCTGCTGGCGCGTTCATCCCTGCTACGAAGGGTCAGGTTTTCTTTCTCTGCTGCATCCGGGTCAGTTCGGCTTCCAGTTCAGCCTGGCGCTGGGCGTTGGCTTGACGCGCCGCCGCCAGGGTATCCGCCCAACCTTGCCGAATCGCAGCGCTGATCTGCTGGCCGGACGCCGGGGCGAACAGCAGCACGAGGGCTGCGCCCACCGCCGCGCCAAATCCCAGTCCAATCAGCCAACTCGATAACCTGCGCATCTTGCTCCCTGAACCGCCTGAGAAACTATGCACTTGTTATTATACCGCTTTGCGCCCCTGTTTGCATCCGCTACAATGTGAGGCACTGGAAACGCATTTTCAGGAGTCTATGCATGTCTAAAATTACTGTGACCGCGCCCACCGCCCCGCCTGCTGTAGGGCCTTACTCGCATGCGGTGATCGCCAACGGGTTTATCTTCACCGCCGGTCAGGTCGGCCTGATCCCCGGCACCAAGAGTCTGGTGGAGGGCGGCATCGAGGCGCAAACTACCCAGGCGCTGGAGAACGTCAAGGCTGTGCTGCAAGCCAGCGGGTCCGGCCTGGAGAAAGTGGTGAAGGCCACTGTCTTCCTCGCCAACATGGACGATTTCGCCGCCATGAACGCGGTATACGCCAAATATTTCTGGCGCAGCCAGCCAGCACGCTCGGCGGTGCAGGTCGCGCGACTGCCACTGGGGGCGCTGGTGGAAATCGAGACGATTGCCCTGGTCTGATTTCGGGCGGCCCACACAGGTTGTCACCGGGGCAGGTTGAAGGTCTGCTCTTTAATTGATGCCGTCGCTGTTTCTATCCCGCCAATCGGAATTCTGATGCATGAACCTGGGATGCAGGTTTTGTCCTGCCTGATGACCCACGCATGGAATCAGACCGCAGCATCCCGGGACAGGCACGCGGCCTCGTTCGCAGCACACAGGAAAGCATAAACCCATGCAGGCAGTGATTTTGTTTGTCATCGCCGGTTTGATCGGCGGGGCCG
>JAIOHO010000197.1 GCA_019912905.1 Anaerolineae bacterium | reverse complement strand
TTAAACACCTGCGCGCCCACAATGAGGCCATCCGGCCCGCTGACCGTCGCCAGCGCAGCCGCCAGTTCGGAGCGAGTCTGCTCATAAGCCGCCGGGGGAATGCAGCCCTGAGGCTCGCGCCCGGCCACATTCAGAAAAATACGCCCGTAGTACCCGCCGCTTCCCCAGGCGCGAGTCCTGGACCAGTCGATGTCGAGCTGCTCGAAGGGGGTGATGCGGCCTTCGGGCGGCGGCGTGCGCAAACTCAGCCACCCGGCCCGCCACAGCCATTCGTTGAGACAGATTCCGCCGTCCATACGTGAGACGCCGTGATCGCTGACGACCAGCACCGTCGTCTCATCCCCCGCTCGCGCAATTAACTCGCCTGCCATGCGGTCGATCATGCGGTAATAGTCGCGGATCGCGTGGATAAAGGGATTTCCTGGCTCGTGCAAGCGGTGCTGCGGATCATGAAAGCGCCAGAAACCGTGATGAATGCGATCCACACCGATGTTCACATGCATCAAAAAATCCCAGTGCCGGGCGGTTATGGCATGTTTGACCAGCTTGAATTGAATCTCGGTCAGGTCAGTGATGCGCTGAAGCAGACGCTGCTTGTCGTCCGTCCGAAAATCCCGCACATCGAAAGGGTAATCGGGCGCAAGTCTGAGGACATCCTGTTTCAATACTGCGGGGTAAGTAAAGGCGCTGCCGGTGCCCGGCGTCAGAAAATCACTGACCAGCCAGCCGTTCACAGGCTGTACCGGATACGTCTGCGGCACGCCCAGGACGATGGATTCCAGCCCGGCGTCGCTGGCATAATCCCAGACGCGCTTCTCACGGACGGTCGTGCTGTCGGCCTTGGTCATCTGGCGGTAGGTATAATCTGCCCGATTGCGGAAGCCGTAGATACCCAATACACCGGGGTCGCGGCTGCTGAGCATGCTGGACCAGGCAGGCACGGTGATACAGGGAATGGAGGATTCCAGGTCGCCCCAGGTTCCACCCTGGCGCAGCCTGGTGATGACGGGCATATCCGCTGCAAACTGATCGAACACCAGCTCGGGCGGCGCACAATCCCAACCGAGGACCAGCACCTTTTTCCTGCGTTTTTTGCCACGCAGCAGCCACGCCATCGACAGACTCGCTACAGGATGCGCTGGCCGAATAAACTGGCGGCCATGCCCACCGCAATCTCTGCGGTCCTGTTGCTGATGTCCAGGATCGGATTCACTTCTACCAGGTCGAGCGAACGGACCCGGTGGTCGTCAGCCAGCATTTCCATCAAAAGATGTGCCTCACGGTAATTCAGACCACCGGCCACCGGCGTCCCGACGCCCGGCGCGATGGACGGATCAAGCGAATCCATATCAAAACTGACGTGAATGGCGTCCACATCACCCAGCACACGCAGCGCGGCATACATCACGTCGGCAATGCCATTCTCGTCAATCTCACGCATGGTGAACACCTTAATGCCGCTGGTGCGCAGATCAACCCGCTCCTGTGCATCCAGATCGCGCACGCCGATCATGACGATCTGGTCGGGCCGCAAGTGCCGCTCACCCAGCACCAGCAGTTCAGGTCCCTCACCCATCAACGAGCGAACCACCATCCCATGAATATTGCCGGAGGGGGACGTCTTGGGGCTGTTAAAATCGCCGTGCGCGTCCACCCAGATCACCCCAACGCGGTCTGATTGGGACAGCGCCCCGGCCACGCTGCCGAGCGCAATGCTGTGGTCTCCCCCCAGAAACACGACCGTTTCGCCAGCCTGAAAACTGGCCGCCGCGTGATGATAGGATTGGGAAGCGACGGTCGCAATCGCAGAAAGATGATAGGCGGGATAGCCCGCGCTCATTTCGTCGGCAGACACGGCTTCTTTAACCGGCACCGACAGGTTCCCCGCGTCGCGCACCTGCCAGCCAAGCGCTTCCAGCCGAGGCTGCAAACCCGCATAGCGGATGGCACTCGGCCCCATATCCACCCCCCGCCGGTTCTGGCCCAGGTCCATCGGCACGCCGTACAGACGTACCCGGCGCGGTTGGGTGTTCGCTGATTGGCTCACGATTTTATCCCTCTGATGACTGTGATTGGCATGAGGCGCGATTATACGCATGGAAAAGGGGGCTGGAAAGTGTCAGGCGTTTTATGACCAGGATGATTGCGTTAAATTTGTTTTACTTATTCTGACCCCTCCCCGTCCCTGCCCGCAAACGGGGCGGGAGTTGGTCAACCCAGATAGAAAAGTCTCCCTCGCTGGCGGGGGAGATTTAGAGGGGGTGAAAAATGTGCAAGAACACAAGGTTTTTTCTGTTTTGATGCCATTGCCCTGATGCTATGACCCCGTGCTGCCGAGCAGAGCTGCCTGATGAAATCCGACGACCCGCTGCACGAATCCTTCCGGCGCGAGGCTCAGATACTGCCCATGATCCGCACCGGGGACGATCCACAATTCCGCCGGAGAGCCGGACTCGATGGCGCGTTCCAGCATCTGTTCAGCGCCTTTGAGGGTGACTTCACGGCTGCCATAGACCAGCAGAATCGGGCGCGGCGCGATGACTGGAATCGCATTCATCGGGCTGAGGTTCTGGATGTCCGTGCCGGTTATCAGGCGGTAGGTGACGATAAAGCTGAGGCGGTAAAGCGTCTCGAAGTATGTGCCTGCTCCCGGCGTACCGAGCAGCGCGGCATAATCATGATACCCGCCTTCCGCCGAAACCGAGCGGATTTCCGGCAGACGTGCCATCGCCATCAGGCTGGTTGCCCCGGCGGAGGAAAATCCGTGCAGCCCGATCCGGTTCGGGTCAACTTCGGGGCGCGTGAGCAGGTAATGATAGGCCGCCTCGACATCATCTACTTCCTGGTAGCCGAGCGAATACCATCCCTGGCGGGTACAGGTGCGCGATTCAAACATCAGCACGCTAAACCCGGCCTGATTAAACATACGGGCATAGTGCATACTCGCGCCGCGCCCGCCGTTCGATGCCGGGGGGATGATAAGAGCAGCACGGTTATCACCGGGGATGAAGTAACCGGCAAGTTCCAGGTCATGGGTTGAAGGCAGGGTGATGTCTTCGTAATGCGGGTTAAAATCTGCCGGAGTCGCGCCCTGAGCGCAGAAAGAATGCGTCAGCGCGTAGATGCTGGTTGCGCCCGATGCCAGCGGCGGCACAACCAGCGCCACGACGAGCGCCACCACAAACAGGCGCAGCAGCCGCAGCCAGTAGCGCCGGTCGCGCTTCCGGGGTCTTGCGGCTGGGGTCATGCCGCTTCTTCGAGACGGGCGAAACGCCTGCCGATCATTACCAGGATAATGCTGAAGGCATATAAGACCATCAGCGGCCCCATCACCAGCATCATGTTCACCGGGTCAATCGTCGGGGTGATG
>JAIOHO010000196.1 GCA_019912905.1 Anaerolineae bacterium | reverse complement strand
CGCCAACCCGCACTGGAAGCAGCTGACTCCCGATGCCGAGGTGCTGGTCATCTTCCAGGGCGCGCACAGCTACATCTCACCGAGGTGGTACGTCCAACCCTCCGTCGTGCCGACCTGGAATTACGCGGCGGTCCATGCTTACGGCAAACCGCGCCTGATCCACGATCCCGCAACCCTGAAACGGATGGTTACCGCGCTGGTCGAGTATCACGAAGGGCCGGAGGGTTTGCCGGGATTCGAAGCTGAATTCCCGGAGAACCTCTTGCAGGCCATCGTCGGGCTGGAAATCCCCATCGACCGCCTGGAAGGCAAGTTTAAGATGAGCCAGAACAAATCAGCGGCGGACCAAGAAGGCGTGATCGCGCGACTGGCAGAGTCCACCGATTCGGTGCAGCGCGAGGTCGCCCGGATCATGCGGGGGAATCTTGACGGTCGTTCAATATGAGGCTTACAAATCCACCAGCCCCTGCTGCGCGGCGACGCGGACGGCTTCGGTGCGGTTTGGCGATTTTACGCGCAAGACCTACTCTGTCTGGCAGGGATATTCACTAATCTCGGCCAGTGCCTGGCGGCTTTCGAGGCGTTCTTCAAGGTTCATCTTCAAGACACTAACGGTCGCACGCCCTTCAGGTGTCAGACCCACGATTTGCAGATTGTTTCGAATCGCAAAGTGATCGCTCCATGCCTGCGTTCGGGGGTGATACAGCCGCGTGATTTCCCCGGTTACCGGGTCGAAGCCGGTGAGATCATGACTTTTGTAGGCATTGCAGTTGTAACAAGCCAGGCATAGATTGTCCACATCATCCGAACCTCCATGTTTCACTGGGACGATGTGATCAATATGAAAGGGTACAGTCTTGCCGATCTGGCCCAGGCGACAGTATTCGCAGCAGCCTCTGGCACGTTCACGAACAAACTGCCGCTGGGATGGCGAAACGGTCATTCAGCCGCCTGCTGAAGTTTGCGTTTCATCTTGGCTTTGAGTAGCAGCAGCATGTTGTCGATGCGGACAAAATCCATCATCTCCTCGCGCTCCCGGTCGGTCAGTTCACCTTCACCGTTTTTTTCCAATAGCGCGATGGCGCGAGCCTGCATGGTTTCGGGCAGCTCATAGGCAATGATCTCCTCCGGCGTTGGATTGGTTGCCAGAAAGTCGGTTATCTCGCCAAATACAGTTCGCACAGGTGCGCTTTGCATGGTGACTCCCCACTGCTCATTTGATGTCATTGTAACATAGGGTGCCCATCGTCAATCGAACCTGCCCGCTGATCCCAGGGCAATCGCGTTCTAGCAGTTGAGAACCTTGAGCAAATATTCATTGTGCCAACCTGCACGTAAGCGCTTGGCCTGCAAACCAACTTTGACGGACGTTTCGCGCTTCAACAGCAGCAGCGCCAATCGCCGAATGAGCGCGAGGTTCTCAGCAGCAAAGCCGATACGTGTCTGGTTGTGATCT
>JAIOHO010000015.1 GCA_019912905.1 Anaerolineae bacterium | reverse complement strand
GTCATCACCTGAATGCTGATGCGCCATTTGGGGAAATCGCCGTTCTGAATGGCGTGGAACAGATCCTGGGTGGCGTAGTCCGGGTTTTCGCCAGCCAGGGTGACGGCGGTTTCGGCGGCCAGGTTGCGAATGCCCTGCATGGTTTTGACGTGGAACTTCACCCAGATGCGCTCGTTGTTGGCGTTGATCAGGCTGTAGGTGTGGCTGCCATAGCCGTTCATGTGGCGATAGCCATCAGGTGTGCCGCGATCGCTGAAAAGGATCGTCACCTGATGGAGCGATTCGGGCGAAAGCGACCAGAAATCCCACATCATGACCGGAGGTTTGAGGTTAGACTGCGGCTCACGCTTCTGGGTGTGAATGAAATCCGGGAATTTGAGAGGGTCCCGAATGAAAAAGACCGGGGTGTTGTTGCCGACCAGATCCCAGTTGCCTTCTTCGGTATAGAACTTCATGGCGAAGCCACGCGGGTCGCGCGCGCTGTCCGCCGAGCCTTTTTCGCCGCCGACGGTGGAGAAGCGGACGAAACACTCGGTCTGCTTGCCGACCTGAGAAAACACCTTCGCCTTGGAATAGCGGGTGATGTCGTTGGTAATGGTGAAGGTTCCGTAGGCCCCAGCGCCTTTGGCATGAACTACGCGTTCAGGAATCCGCTCACGGTTGAAGTGCGCCAGTTTCTCCAGCAGGTGGAAATCCTGGAGCAGCACCGGGCCGCGCGGCCCCGCAGTGATCGAATTCTGATTATCACTGACCGGAAATCCAGATGCTGTGGTCAACGTTTTCGGTTTTTCCATATTCTCTTGACTCATCGTATGACCTCCACGGAAGACATTAAGCTAAAAGCAGTTCCTGAGCAGAAGCCCCGGAGGATCATCTATTTCACGAACCTGGGGCTTGCGAGTGGATACCTCGGCATAACTGAGGTTTCGGTAAACTAATGGTAACCACGCCCGGCCCTCTTGTCCACAGTAATTCGATATAGAGCGTCATTGAATTTTCGACATGCTGGTCAGCACCGCTGGGTTTGCGGCGACACAGGGCCGAACAGGAAATCAGCCTTTACCCTTAACATTCCGCATGGTATAACAAGATCGGTCCTGCTGTGCGCGTGATGGCGCATCACCGTTTTGAGCCAACACCCTATTAATGGATGTCAACGACCGGTGCCGATGCGATAGGCTGGAGCCAAGGCAAAGGTGTCGGAGCGATGTCCACCCTGCGAAAGCAGGCTCAACACTACGCGATCACACGGCATGGCGGGGTCCCTTGAAAAACAACAGCACACTGTAAAAAGTGTGCTGTTTCGATTCTCAGGGGTAGTCTGAGCTTACTGGGAATAACTCTGTCCAAACACTTCGACCATGAGTGTTCCCAGGCGTGCACGGTCGGGCACCAGCACCTGTGCGCCCTGCGCGGTGGTATAGCCAACCGTATACGCCTCATTAATCACGCCGGTATGGATATTTTCCGCCGGGACATCCTTGAAAAACAGCCCCAACTGAATGATTTGATCGAGCGTCAGACCGGTATAGATACCATTCTGCACGGCGGCCCACAGGCTGGGGGACTGCACGATCAGTTGGGGCAGGCGGTCGGCGCTGGTCAACTGGTCGCGGATGGCGTACAGGACCAACTGCTGGCGCTGGGCGCGCTGGAAATCGCTGTCGCCATGGCGGGTGCGGGCATACTTGAGCGCGGTTGCGCCGTCGAGAACCTGGCCGCCTGCGCGAATGTAAAACGGATCGTAGCCATAGTTCATGTCGGGATACAGCGGATCGCTGATGTTGTAGGGGATGTCAATTTCCAGACCCCCGATCGCGTCGATAAACTTGATAAACGTCTGAAAGTCTATGGCAACAAAATCATGCACGCGGATGCCCAGGTTATACTGCACCGTCTGCATGGTAAGCTGAGGCCCAAAATCTGGCTGGCGCAGTTCGCCCAGCACCATGGACGTGTTGACGCGCTGGAGTTGATTGTAGCCAGGGACTTCGACGTACAAGTCCCGCGGGATGCTGAGGATGCCGACGGTGTTCGTCGTGGGGTCCAGGCTGACCAGCAGCATGGTATCCGTGCGATAAGCCAGGCCCGTTTCGCCGGGGCGACGGTCGAGGCCCATGACCAGCAGGGTGAAACGCGAGGTGCCATTCCAGGGGGTCAGGGCGACGCTGCGCCCGTCACTGAGGATAACCTGCTCACCACCGGCTGCGACACTGGCAAAAGTGGTGCGTGCGTCCACTGGTGTCGGCAAGACCGCCGCCGCGGTGGAAATGACTTCCTGACGCTCCTGCGAGGTGCGGATGAGCAGCGAGACGCTCATACTCAGGACGATGACGATTCCGAGCATCGCCACAGCCACCACCACCCACGCCCACTCACCGCCGCGTCGTGACTTCACCCGGCGCTTCCGGGCGCGGTCCCGGGCAGCCGATTCGCGCGCCAGCGCTGGAGGCGGCAGGGGAACCGGGTTATCATTAACGCGAGTAATCGCTGCGTGTGTGAGCGGGCTGACAGGTTGGTTGCGAATCGTGGATGGGTTGCTGTCCATAGGCTCGTGCGCCATGCACAAATGTTCCTGATGAATCGACACGTTTTTCAGTATAGTTTTGGATGAAATATGCGTCAATGGCGGTTGATCTACGATTGCCCAACCCCGGGCAGTCACCACATGGCGGTGGATGATGCGCTGCTGCGGTCCGTCGTGGGGCAGCCCACGCTGCGTCTCTACGCCTGGGCACCGTTTTGCCTCTCCCTGGGCTACGGCCAGCGGGCAGGCGATGTGGATGAGATGCGGCTGTCCGAATGGGGGTGGGATCTGGTTCGGCGGCCTTCCGGCGGCAGGGCCATCCTGCATGCCGAGGAGCTGACCTACAGCCTTGTGCTGCCGATGAGTCATCCGCTGGCGGCAGGCGATGTGATTACCAGCTACCGGCGTATCAGCCAGGCGCTCGTGCGCGGCCTGGAATTCGTCGGCTTGCAGCCAGAGGCGGATCGACGGGCTGGGCGTGTGTCTGGGGGACCGGTTTGTTTTGATACCCCTTCGCATTATGAAATCACGTGGCAGGGCCGCAAACTGATCGGCAGCGCCCAACTGCGGCGTCAGGCAGGGATATTGCAGCATGGTTCGCTGCCGCTGCGAGGGGATCTTGCCCGCATCTGCGACATCCTGCGCTATCCCGATGAAGCGGCGCGCGAAGCAGCCCGGCAGCACGTGCGCGCGCATTCTTCCACGTTGAACCAGGCGCTATCAGGTTCGTCACCGAATTGGCAGGTAGTCGCGCGGGCCATCACCGAGGGATTCCGAGAGGTGTTTAAGATTGAATTTGAGACCAGCGAGTTGACGCCTGAAGAGCGCGAACTGGCGTTTCAGCTTAAGCGTGACGTTTACAACCAGCCTGGCTGGACGTTTCGCCGCTAACCTTCACGTCGCCGGATTGATCCCGGTTTCGAGCGGAATTTCGGGTTCCTGAACCTCGACGCGTTCACGATTGGGCACCACCAGGACCGGGACCAGGGCAGCCTCCAGCACCTTGAGCGTGATGCTGCCGAACAGGAAGCGGCTTAATCCTGACCGACCATGTGTGGACATGACAATCATCTCGACCCGCAGTTTTTCGGACAGTCGGATGATGGCGTCTGCCGGTTCGCCGCCTGCCACTTCCACGCTGACGTGATAGCCCTGCAATCGAAGGTTTTTCGCGACATTTTCGAGATATTCGCGCGCACGGGGCATGGCGCTTTGCACGTAGGAAAAATCTTCTTTCGCCTCGTGTGAGACGTCGGGTATCGCCGGGATCGGCGGGGTGGGGTGCTGAACTGCCGTCAGCAGAGTAATCTGCCCGCCGGAGCGAATCACCTGCCGGACGGCGGGCAGCGCTTTTTCAGCCAGTTGTGAGCCGTCGAGCGGAACGAGTACGTGATTGATCATGGGGGCCTCATCGGTGATGACTATGTAGATTGATTGTAACATTTTGCGCTCAGGTTCGGAAAGTGTTATATTTTCGTTAGCACATTTGGGCGAGTGTGAGGGTAAAAAATATGGCGGAACGCCAGATTCCCCTGTTTCAACCGGCTTCTGCACAGGACCTGAACCGCCACACACCGATGCGGTACACGATTACGCTGTTTCAGGATTATCTGCTGAAAGAGGGTAAATCGGAGTACACCATCAAGGCGTTTACATCGGACCTGCAACTGCTGGCCGATCACCTCGGGGAGACGACACCGCTGGGTGATTTCAGCACCGACGGACTGAACGAATTCCTGAACTGGCTGGAAAATGGGCGCGGCGTACCATGCAGTCGCAAGTCGTATGCCCGGCGTGTGACGACGCTGAAAGTCTATTTCAAGTGGCTGCACAGCATCGGGGCCATTGCGCATGACCCGGCCAAAGCCGTGCTCCAGCGATCTGGCCCGGCACCGCTTGCGCAGATCCTGTCACCTGCCGAAGTCGATCAGGCCATGGCACACGCCCGCAGCCTGCGCCGGGGAGAAAAGCCTGATGCCCGCCCGGAACTGCTGTTCTGGCTGCTGCTGGATACCGGGATCAAAAAAGGCGAGACCGTCGCGCTGAAGCGGGACCATATCGACCGGACTGACCCGGAACACCCGGTTCTGACGATCAAGCATAAAGTGCGCAATGTCTACAAGGAACGGAAGGTCGAGATTGACTCCGGCTGGCTGCGGCTGCTGGAAGAATATCTGGCGCAGCACACGCCCAAGCATGACCTGATTTTCGACTGCACCGCGCGCAATCTGGAATATGTGCTGGCGGATCTGGCCGAAGGCGCGGACCTGCCCAAAATCTCATTCGAGATGATGCGCTGGACGTGTGCCGTGCGGGATTTCCGATCCGGCCTGGACCCGGACGCGATTCGCGATAAACTGGGGCTGAGTGATGCAAGCTGGGTGGAAACCCACAGCAAGATTAAGCGCTTAGTCGAGCAGCAGTTGAAGGATGAGGCCTGATATGATCACGCGGCGGATGGTCACTCTGGCGGTGCCGGTACTCATTATCGCAATCATCGCACTGGTTGTCGTCCTGGCTCCCCAGGAAAAGACGCTTGGGCCGGGCATCAAGTCGGTCTATGTCCATGTGGCCTTTACCTGGACTGGCATGCTTGGTCTGACTCTGACCGGCCTGCTGGGAGTGGGGGCACTGGTCACCGGTCGCCCGCGTATTCAGCGCTGGGGGCAAACGCTCGGTTGGGTGGCGATTGCCCTGTTCGCCACCGGCCTCGCGTTAAGTATGCTCGCGGCCCAGATCAACTGGGGCGGCATCTTCTGGTCCGAACCGCGCACGACGATGGCTCTGCAAATCGTGTCGATGGCGCTGATCGTACAGATCCTCAACAGTTGGATTCAGCCGGTTCGGGTCAAAGGCGTACTGCATATCCTCGCGGCGCTGTTTATGACCTGGCGCATCATGACGACCGAACTGATTCTGCACCCGCAGAGTCCGATTCTGAACTCCGATTCGATCTCGATTCAACTGACCTTTGCCACGCTGTTTCTGCTGGTGGTGACCGCCGCCGGGTGGCTGGTGTGGCGCTTTCTGCCGCGCCGCCGGACCGCTGATTAGTACACGCGCAGCAGCAGCCCCTTGAGATATTCCCCTTCAGGGAAGGTCAACGCCACCGGGTGATCGCCGGATGGCCCCAGATGTTCGATGATCTGGGCCTGCCTGCCGCTGTCGGCCAGCGCGCCGAAGACGATCTTCTGGAACAGGTCGGCGCTGATTGCCCCGGAACAGGAGAAAGTCATCAGGTAGCCGCCCGATTTCATCAGTTTAAAACAGTGCAGATTGCGGTCCTTGTAACCGCGCGCTGCCCGATCGACCTGCTGCTTGTTGTGGGCGAATTTGGGCGGGTCGCAGACGATCACATCAAACTGCTCTCCCCGTGCGCCCGCTTCGCGCAGATACTCGAACACATCCGCCTGAATGAAGCGGGACTCGTTGCCGCGTTCAGCCGAAATAACGCCGCGCTCGATATTCGCCTCGACCATTCGCTGACCGAGTTCCAGAGCCTCGCGCGACGAATCGACGGCAGTGGCCTGGACTCCATTCCAACTGAGCGCCTGAAGGCTGAAGCCGCCGGTGTAACAGAACAGGTTGAGCACCTGCCAGGGGAAATCCCCGCCATAATCGCTGGTCAGCAGATCGAATAATCGCGCGCGATTCTGAGCCTGATCGAGATAATAGCCGGTCTTCTGCCCTCGGCGCACATCCACTGTCACCCGCACCTGCTGTTCATAAAACTCGATAGTGGGCGGCGGTTCTTCACCCCACAGCAGACCGGTCGAGTTTTTTAAGCCTTCCTTGCCGCGCACATCGACATCACTGCGCTCGTATATCCCTGTGACCGGGAGGATAGAGGCCAGCATATCGGCGATCATAGCTTTGCGTTGATCGATGCCCAGGGTGAGCGCCTGAAGCACCAGATAATCGGCGTAGCGGTCGACGATGAGGCCGGGGAGGAAATCATTCTCCGCATTAATCAGGCGATAGGCGGTCGGGTGCGGCTGCTCATCCTGATCGTGATCCTGCGCCAGATTTTGCGGTGCGCGTCCATCCACCGCCCGTTGGAGCATCCGCCGCCACCAGGCTTCGTCGATGGATTCGTCCTTCCAGGTGAGGAGGCGCACCTGAATTTGTGATTTGGCGTTCCAATAGCCGCGCGCCAGGAAGTCGCCGGTGCTGGAAACAACCGTCACGATCTCGCCCGGTTGAGTGTGTTTGGCGCTGGCAATCGCGCCGGAGAAGATC
>JAIOHO010000195.1 GCA_019912905.1 Anaerolineae bacterium | reverse complement strand
GCATGCGACACGGTGTTCTCGGTCCCGCCGCTGCGCCTGAAGTCGGGATTCGGGTCCATACCGCCGCTGCCCGCCAGCGTCTGTTTGGGGTCCGGTGATCCTGGCTCGCGCGGGATGGGCATGGTCGGCATGTTATGCCGGTCGCGCTGTGGGTCCCAGATTTCCTCCTTTCGCGGCTGCGGCTTCAGCATCGGCGGCAGATCGTCGGTGTCATCGTCTTCGTCGTCTTCGTGGAGCAGCGGCAGGTGAAAGGGTACATCCTCATCGCGATCGCGCTGTTGGGCGCGCTCGTCGTCATAATCGCTATATTCTTCATCACGCTCGGGTTGATCGGGCATCCAATAAGACTCCGCATTGTTTGTCTATCGTAATTGTACGGGGAGTCCAGAATCGCGTCCATGCCGGTTGCCTGACGCCTGGGTCACGCCCCGGCACCGGAGTCGTAGGGCAAACGTCGTGTGGGCCGCCGCGCAACCGGGCGGTCAAGGATGCGTATCCGCTTTAAGCGCATATTAGAAGTGTCCAAGGTTGCAGCGTGCGGAGGCAGCAAATGAATGATCGAGACGCGGGGGGGATTGCAGCGCAATCCACGAACACAAGCGATCCCTATTACCGCAGTGGCACATATCTGCGCCAGAAACACCAGTTAGCGGGAACCCGCTACGTTCAGTGGGTACTCGACCTGATTCCCGATTGGACAGCCGCCACGATCCTGGATGCGGGCGGCGGTTGGGGGCGATATCTCTGGCAGCTTCTGGATCATGAGCGGGTGGACGGACAGAACATGATCCTCACCGATCTATCTGAAGGGATGCTGCATACCGCGTTTGAGGAAGCTGCCCGGCGCACCATCTCGCTGAAGGTATCCCGCTGCAATCTCGAAGCGCTCCCCTTTGCCAGCCGACAGTTCGACATCGTGATGGCGAACAAGGTTCTCTACCATCTACAGGACATTCCGCGCGGGGTCGAAGAACTGGCCCGAGTGGTCAATCGCTCTGGCGTAGTGATGGCAACGACCAACAGCGAGAAGATCACGGCGACGATTATAGCGCTGCACTATCAGGCGCTCGAAACGCTGGGCGTTCCCTTTACGCCTGAAGCACCGTCGCCGTTCTCGATGGAAAATGGTGGCGAACTGCTGGCAGCCCGCTTTCGGCAGGTAGCGCGGCATTACTATGAAGCGGAAACCCTGATCCGTGATGCCGGGGAGGTGCGCGCGCTGTATGAAACGATCGGGCGCTACCGAAATTTGCTGCCGCGCGACGATATTTCTACGGAAGCCAAGCAAGCCCTGCCTGTGGTCGTGGAGAAGCTTGCCCAGAACGTGATCGACCGGGAGGGCGTGCTGCGCTCCCCGGAATTAATGGGCGCTTTTGTGTGTTCGGACCCGGTGTAGATGGCGATTTTCGAAGCTCCTGGGTATTCCGATCCTTCTTCCGACGACAGGGCATCGGTCAGATCGCAAGGAGTCTCGGAATCAACGGGCAGAATGCGCGTTTCCACGTATACTAGAGGGCGTGAACATCTCCGTCGTATATGAAGGCAGGCTTCATGTTTTTGGAACAACCCTATTTCCGCCGGCACGCGCTGATGGTCATGCTGCTGGCCGGGGTGATTGTGTTTGTGCTGTGGAACATCCCCCAGCTCGATTTTCTGCTGTTCCCCTTTCGGCTGTTCGTCACCTACGTGCACGAAGCCGGGCACAGCGTCATGGCGGCCTTTAGCGGCGGGCGCGTCATCGAGTTTACCGTCTTCAGCAACGGCACCGGCATCGCCACCACCCAGGGCGGCAACCGTTTTCTGATCCTCCCAGCGGGCTACCTGGGCGCGGCCTTTTTCGGGGCCGTCCTGTTCTACCTGGCGAATACGGTCCCCTTCCCGCGCAAGATTTCGCTGGTGGTAGGCACGCTGATGATCGTCATCACCCTGTTTCTGCGCGCCAGCGGCATCGCCCTGCTGGTCGGAGCCTTGAGCGGCAGCGTGCTGGTGTTTGTGGGCATCCGCGGCAGCATCCTGGTGAATATGCTGTTGCTCAATCTGCTGGCCGCCCTGACGGGACTCAATGCCGTGTTCGACCTCATTTTCCTGGTGCAGAACAGCTACGCCACCCTCGGCCAACTGCGCAATGATGCGGCGGCGTTTGCCGAATTGACCCCCGGCATCCCGGCGTTTATCTGGGCGCTGATCTGGGCGATTCTGGCGGTGTTCATGGTGGGCAGCGCCATCTGGTTCAGCGTGGTGCGTCCCCTGCGCCAGGGCAAACTGGCCTGACATGGCGCGCTGGCTGCTGTACGGGGCGAATGGCTTTACCGGGCGGCTGATTGCCCAGGAAGCACTGCGGCGCGGGCATCAACCCGTGCTGGCCGGACGGTCTGCCAGCCAGATCGAACCGCTGGCGGACTCGCTTGGGCTGGAGGCGCGGGTGTTTGGCCTGGACCCGCTGGATACACTGACTCGCGCGATCCGCGATGTCGATCTGGTGCTGCACGCGGCGGGGCCATTTTTATACACTGCCGAACCGATGATGCGGGCCTGTGTGCTGGCCGGTGTCCACTACCTGGACATCAGCGGGGAAATCCCCGTGTTTGAAGGCAGCCTGGCGTATGATGAAGCCGCGCGCCGGGGCGGATTCGCCCTGATCTGCGGGGTGGGCTTCGACGTGGTGCCGACCAACTGCCTGGCGCAGTATGTGGCGGCTCAGGTGCCGGAAGCGACCCGCCTGGAGATTGCCATTCACGGGCTGACGCGCATCAGCACCGGCACGGCCCGCAGCGCCATCGTCGGCGGTTCCAGCGGCGGATGGGTGCGCCGGGAGGGGAAACTGGTGCCGTACCCGCTTGGCCTGGGCGCGCGCCGCCTGAACTTCCCCGACGGCCAGCAGACGGCGATGCCTTTCCCCTGGGGCGATCTGTCCGCCAGCTATCGCTCGACTGGCATTGGCAATATCGTCACCTATTCGGTGTTCCCAGCCTATATGCCGCTGCTGGCCCGGTTGGGAGCGCCAATCGCGCAGGCGCTGCTGACGCTCGCGCCGGTGCGCGCGATCCTGCACCCGATCGCCCGCGCGCGGTTCAAAGGCCCCGATGCGACTCAGCTCAACGAGAGCCGCGCTTATGTGTGGGCCAAGGCGCTGGAAGCAGGTGGGGAAGGCGTCGAAGCCTGGATTGAGACTCCCGAACCTTACCAGTTTACCGCGCTGGCCGGGGTGCAGGCCGTCGAACAGACGCTGGCGCTGACTCCAACCGGTGCGCTGGCTCCGGCGCAGGCTTTCGGGACGGATTTTCCGCTGGGAATCGAAGGAGTCACACGGCTGGATACGCTGGCCGATCGCGGAGTTTAACCGCCGTTGGGAAAGTGAAAGGCCGAAGCAAAGCGGGCAAAGGTTTCCACGCTGCCCGATTCGACTGTAAACTTGCCACCATCCGCCACTGGGCCGGTGACAATCCGGTTCAGGATCGCTTTCGGTTCCCCCGCAATGACGACATCGGGCCGGACCGCTGCGCCGGGCTGGATGTCCAGCCGACCCTCGCGCACGGTCACATGAAAGACGTCGTGGTCCGCGTGCACCTCACAGGTGATGGACACATCCTCCGCGATGCGCGCGTCAAAGAGCATCACAAAGGCTGCCATCGTCGGGATGGTGCCCATATAGTCGTCTTCCGGCGCGGGAAGCTGAACATAACGCGCACCCCAGCGGGCGAGCGCGGCCATCGCTTCTTCCAGTTCCCGACCCCGATCTGTGAGTTCGTACACGGTCGAACCGGCTGGGGGTGGCAGAAGCCGCTGGCGGATAATGCCTGCCTGCTCCATATCCTTAAGCCGCTTGGCGAGCAGGTTGGTGCCGATACCGGGCAGGCCGTTCAGCAGATCGGTGTAACGGCGCGGGCCAAACAGCAGCTCACGCACGAGCAGCAGAGTCCAGCGCTCGCCAACCTGGTCGAGGCTGTAAGCCAGTGGGCAGAACTGATGATAGCTACGTTTGCTCATGTGATGAGTATAACCACACAGCGGAACAGCAATCAAGATTCCACTTGACTCCCGCAGGTTTTTTTACTTTAATAGAACATGATAGAACTTATGTTCGCAGATGACCAGGGACCTTCGATGGACACGTTCAGCGGGTTTCCAGAAGCCGGGCTGCAATTTCTGCGTGAGCTGGCAGCGCACAATGAGCGGGCGTGGTTCGAGGCGCACAAGCAGGTATATCGCCAATTTGTGCTCGAACCGGCTCAGGCGCTGGTGGTTACACTGGGCGAACGCCTGAAGGTCATCTCCCAGGGGATTATCTATGACACGCGGACCAATGGCAGTGGCTCGCTGATGCGCATCCACCGCGATACCCGCTTCAGTAAGGATAAGACTCCCTACAACTCCTATGTGACCCTGATGTTCTGGGAAGGCAGCGGCAAAAAAACCGAGAATCCTGGTTTTGGAATGCGTTTCGATAGCGACGGCGGCGGGATTCTGGCGGGCATGGTTCATTTCCCGGAGACGATGCTGTCCGCTTATCGCCGCGCGGTGCTGGACGACGAACTGGGCGAGGAACTGGTGGAGGTGCTCGACCGGGTGCGCCGGGCGGGGGATTACCGCATTGGTGGCGAGCATTACAAGCGCATGCCGCAGGGACTCCCGCCGGATCATCCCCGCGCCGATCTGCTGCGCTACGCCGCCCTGCACGCCATCTGGGACCAGATCCGGCCAGCGGACCTGACGTCTCCGGCGCTGGTGGATCTGTGCTACGTACACTGCGCGAACATGGCCCCGATTCAGCGCTGGCTGGTCCGGGTAGCGGATTCCGCGTAAACATCTCCAGTACCTTCGTGTGGCCGATCCTCTGCACAAGGCATTACCCAGTCAGTCCAGGTGAATATTGACCACTTTGGTCAATCATGCTATCATTCTATTGACCAGTCTGGTCAATGTGGTTATTTGCGTGGCAAGAGATACAGAGGGTAATCCATGATATCGGGTCTTTCCGATCTGGAACTGGCAAAACGAGAGCCGATTGTAAACGCGGCCCTCAAGGAATTTGCGCGCAAAGGTTATGATGAGGCCTCGACCAATGAAATCGTGCGGGAAGCCGGAGTTTCCAAGGGCCTGCTGTTCCATTACTTCCACTCCAAAAAGGAACTGTTTCTCTTCCTGGTCGATTACACCCTGGAGATTATCCAGCGCGAATTTGTCGATCTCATCAATACCGAGGAGCGGGATATTTTCGCGCGCTATCGCCAGGCCGCCCTGCTCAAGATTGACATGATCGCCCGGCATCCCTACGTCTTTGATTTTATCGGCGTGGCCGCCCTGACCGAATCGGCACAGGTCAAGGAGGCCATTCAGAGTCGAACCCACACACTGCTGGCGCTCAGTCTGTCGCGGTTCTTCGACCAGATGGATACCAGCCGTTTCCGGCCCGGCATCGATGTGAAGCGGGCCATGCGCATTATCATCTGGACGATGGAAGGCTACGAACGTGCGGCGCAGCAGGAACTTCAGACCAAAACCGTGAGCCAGCTCGACTACGACGCCTTTCTCGCGGATTTTGATGCCTATATCGACGTGCTTAAAGGCTGTTTCTATCAGTGAGTGAGGATTTCAGGATGGTCAATCTCAAACTGCTCGTGGCCCAGATTGTGGGCATGTTCGTCGTGTTCGCCCTGGTGCTGTTTCTGGCTGCCGGGACTGCGGCCTGGCCTGCGGGGTGGGCCTTCCTGATTCTGTTCTTCGGGTTTACCGTCACCCTCAGTCTGTGGCTGGTGCGCTATAACCCCGGGCTGCTGACCGAGCGCATGACCGGCATCGGCAAGGAGGACCAGAAAAGCTGGGACAAAGTCTTTTTTGCCCTGGCGAACGTGATTTTCCTGGCCTGGCTGATCCTCATGCCATTCGATGCGGTGCGCTTCGGCTGGTCGCACGTACCGGGCTGGCTTCAGGTCGTCGGCGCGGTCATGATGCTGATCTCGTTCTATCTCTTTTTCCTGATATTTCGGGAAAACTCATTCCTGTCGCCTGCCGTCCGCGTTCAGACTGACCGGGAACAGTCGGTGGTGTCCACCGGGCCGTATCATTACGTGCGGCATCCGATGTATTCCACGGCGGCCCTGATGCTGACCGGCGCGACGCTGCTGCTGGGGTCGTGGTATGGGCTGGCCGTGCTGCTGATCCTCATCGTGGCGATTGCCTTTCGCGCCGTGCAGGAGGAAAAGACCCTGCGCGCCGAACTGCCCGGTTACGAGTCGTACATGACCCAGGTGAAATACCGCCTCATCCCGTATGTCTGGTAATAGAAGAAAGCCCGGTTAAACGCGAAGGATTTCGGAGGGCGGCGTAGGGGAAGTGCGCCGCCCGCTTTGCAGTAAGAATTACCGCCTAAAATCAGGCGAACTTTTCCGGGTAGACCTCGCGCGCCAGCGCTTCTTCCTGAATGACCATGTCGCGCAGGATTGCCAGCCCTTCGTTCCAGAAGCCCGTATCGGTCAGGTCAACGCCGACCTTCGCCAGAATCTGGTCGGGCCAGTCGGAGCCGCCCGCCGCCAGTACGTCGAGATAGGCCGGCACAAAGTCCGCCCCGCGTTCCTGATAGATTTTGAACAGCGCCAGCACCAGCAGTTCCCCGAACGAGTAGGCGTACACGTAGCCCGGTGTGTGCAGGAAGTGCGGGATGTAGCTCCACCAGATGGCGTAATCATCGCGCAGGTTGACGCTGTCGCCGAACATGGCCCGCTGTGTGCCCAGCCAGATTTCGCTGATGCGCTCGGCGGTCAGTTCGCCTTCGGTGCGGCGCGCGGTGTGCAGGCCATCCTCGAAGCGGTTCATGGCGATCTGGCGGAAGACGGTGGCAAAGGTGTCTTCGATCTTGCGCGACAGCATTGCCAGCCGCGCCTGGGCATCCGGTTCGCGCTGCATCAGGTCGGTGAACACCAGCATTTCGCCAAAGGTCGAAGCCATTTCCGCCGTGGTCAGCGGGGTCGAGGCGTTCAGCAGGCCCTGATTCTCGGTTGCCAGGTACTGGTGGACGCCGTGCCCCAGTTCGTGCGCCAGCGTCGAAACGTCATTTTCGCGCCCGGTGTAATTCATCAGGATGAAGGGATGCGCCGAGGGCGGTCCTCCAGCCGAAAATGCGCCGCCGCGTTTGCCGGGCTGGAGCGCTGCATGAATCCAGCTTTGATCGAAGAAAAACTGCGCGATTTCGGCCATGCGCGGGCTGAACGCTTCGTAGGCATTCAGGACGATGTCGTGGGCTTCGTCCCAGGCGAACAGTTTATCGCTGGCCTTGACCGGCAGCGGCGCATAGCGGTCGTAATCCGTCAGTTCGTCGTAGCCGAGCAGAATGCGCTTGAGGGTGTAATGCCGCTCGACGATGTCGTAGCTGGACGTGACCGACTGCACCAGCGCTTCGACCACTTCATCGGCGACCTTGTTGCTCAGATTGCGGGCGGAGATCCAGGTGGCATAGCCGCGCCGCCGGTCCTCGAAGAATTTATCTGCCGCCAGCACGTTAAAGACGTAGGTGAGCTGCATGGCCTGGTCGCGCAAACCGGCGGTGATGCTGTCGGCTGCTTTGTGTCGAATCTCGCGGTCGGGATCGTGGACCTTGCTCAGAATCTGCGACTGAGTCAGCTTCTCGCCATCGAATTCATAGCGGGCCGCGCCCATCAACTGGCTGAAGAAGCGCGTCCAGGCGTTACGCCCGGTGACCGCCTTTTCGACCAGCAGTTGTTCCTCCGGCTCACTCAGTTTGTAGGGCTTATAGCGCCGCTCCGCCGCCAGGTAGTGTTTGAACTTAGCC
>JAIOHO010000194.1 GCA_019912905.1 Anaerolineae bacterium | reverse complement strand
CGTTTGCAGGGCCGTCAGCCCATCGACCACAGCGCGGTAATTATCGCGCAGGTCGCTGATGGTCATGTTGGCTGCGCCGGAGATGGCATCCAGCGTCGCGTTGATTTCATGGAGTACCGCCTGCGGTTCGCTGACCGGCACCCCATCGGCGGCGAGCTGCCTCAGCGCCATATCCAGCCGGTACAGGTTGGGGCGCAGCAACTGCACATCGGGCACGTGCGCGGAAATGCGCTCGGCCAGCAGCCATTGCAGCGGCTGGCTGCCGGACTCCGTGAGCAGGGCGTGGGCGGCATCCACTGGTTCGCCCTCAAAGATCAGGCGGATACTCTCGCGCACGGCGGGCGGCGGCTGGCGCGTGTCGGCATCGTGCAGGATGATCGCCAGGTCAAACAGCAGATTCGTCAGGACGGCGGCAGAACCTCGCGCCCTGCCGCGCAGTTCGTCCAGCAGGCTGACCGCGCGCTGCCAGTTGCCGTTCTGCATGTAAATGCGGACCGCGTCGAGGTCGGCTGAGATTTCGATGTCTTGCAGGCGAGCCAGGACTTCACGATACAGATCGCGCGCCGGGGGATAACCGGGGTCCTGAGCCAGCGCCTGATCGAGCATGTGCAGCAGGCCGTTGAGTTCGTCGCGGCTGCGGTTGTGGCGCAGGCGGTCGCTGACCCGCCCGAGAATCACATCGCGTTCGCGTTGGATGGGCGCACGATAATCGTTCAGGTCTTTGCGCAGGTCGGCGATGCTGGCATAGCGCAGGCGAAGATTGGGGTGCGCTGCCCGGCTGACGATGGATTGCAGTCGGGAGTGGATGCGGGCACCATCCTCCGCAAAATTGACCTGGAAATTTTCCCCGGCGTCGCGCGGGATGTCGATGCGTTTGCCCCCGGTGAGGATGAAATACAGCAGTTCACCCACCTGGGCGATGTCACTCTGGCGGCTGACACCCTGGGGGGTGCTTTCGTCGCCCTCCAGAAAGACCGCATTGCCCCAATCGATCACCTTGAGGCGGTACTGGTCGCGGTCCCAGAACAGGTGCTTGGCATCGACATCATTGTAGACAATGTCATGCTCGTGCGCCGCCTGGAGCAGGTCGAGCAGATGGTCGATGATGACCAGCATTTCAAGTTCGGGCAGATATTCGCCGCGCGCGCTCAATTCCAGCACGAGGTCGGAGATAATGACACCCTCGGCGCGCTCCATTACGATATACTGGTGTGGGGTGCCGCCGACCGAAAACTGGCCTGTGCCCAAGAGCGCGGTCAGCACGGGATGCCCGGCCAAGCGTGAGAGGGCTTTGCGCTCGTTGAGGATGCTGACTTCCTGCCCGGCGCGGATGGGCGGGGCATCGTTGGGTGCGGGCCGCTTGATGACCACCAGGCGGTTATCCGCCTCCGAATCCATGGCCCGGAGCGTCTCGCCGGAACGCCCCCTCGGATAGATGTAATCGTAGCGATAGCGGTTGTCGAACAGGCTGTCGGCCATGCATTTGCCTCCATGCGGCACACTCTAATTTTACGCGGTGGACGTCAGGTCGCAAGGTTGTTGACGCCCGCGCCCCAAATCGCGTAAACTCTAGAGCAGAAGTGAGAGAGGGACGTCATGTCATTTGACCAATCGTTTCGTTTTCTCGATACCGAGAGTGACCGCCGTCGGCTGATCGAAGACATCCGGTTAGTGCGCCGCGCGGTCATCAGTATGACGGAAACGGTGCCGGAAGAAAAGTGGTATGAGCCGCGTTATCATGATTGGTCGCTGGCCGCAATGCTCGGCCACCTGCAAATGATGGATCACCTCAATATGTGGCTGGTACAACTGGCGCTGGTTGGCATGCGTCCGCCGATCGCAATGAGTCTGATCGATGGGCTGAACGACACGATGGCGCGCGTCTTCCAGCGGCGGGTCGTCGCCACCACCGTTCGGGGCATCGACCAACACGAAAAAGTCCTCGAAGACTTTATCATGGGCCTGGCGCTGGACAAGTTTACCATGCAGGTATTTTATCCCCCGGTCAACAAATACCTGACCATCGAGCAGGCGCTTCAGGTGCTGTTTCTGCACCACTGGCAGGATCATCTTCAGACCATGCTGGATGTCGAAGGCATTCAGCCGCGGGATACGTCTGCAAACTGATGCGCGTGGTACTCCAGCGGGTCCGATCAGGCCGCGTGTCGGTGGAGGATCGCTGCATCGGCAGTATCGACATGGGTTTCGTCGCCCTGGTGGGCGTGACTCATGGCGACAGCGAGGCGGATGCGGAGACGCTGGCGCGGAAGACCGCTCACCTGCGGGTATTCGATGACGACGAAGGTAAAATGAACCGGTCGGCGCTGGACGTGGGCGCCGGGGTGCTGGTCATTTCGCAGTTTACATTATATGCGGATACGAAAAAAGGCCGCCGCCCCAGCTTTGTGGATGCGGCACGGCCTGAGATTGCCGAACCCCTGGTGCGGCATTACGCCGACCGCCTGCGCGTGGAAGGAATCGTCCGCGTGGAAGACGGTGTGTTCGGCGCGCTGATGCAGGTCGAAATCTATAACGACGGTCCGGTGACGATTCTGCTGGATACGGCGGCGGGGTAAGCCTCAGTCCTGTGAGCCTACATACACGCGCATGAACAGGTTGCCCAGGCGGATTTCATCCCCATCGCGGACCGGGTACGGCTCGTGCGGGATGAGGCGTTGGCCGTTGATGCAGGTGCCATTGGTGCTGCCCATATCCGCAATGATGAGTTCATCCTCCTGACGCTGGATCGAGGCATGGCGGCAGGATACCCCCTTTTCAAAGGCATGGTAGGCCGTCAGGTCGATGTCCGGGCGGCGCGGGTTCTGGTTGTTGATGCGCCCCAGGATCATGGGTTGATCTGGCTCGAAGCTAATCGGTGTTTGTGCGCCGGATACGCGGATAATCACGGTGGCGTCCTGCACGAGATAGCGCGTTGCCAGCGGCGCGGTCTGGACGGCGATTTCGGCCAGCGACATTTCACGGGTGTGACGGAAGACATCGTCGAAGATGCTGGCTCCGCAGTTGGCACACACCAGCTCCCCGACACGATTGTTGTAGCTGCAATTCGGACACACGTTCATACTCGCTGCTCCTGAACTTTCCAGGTCGTAATCTAATGTAATTATAAGTCAGGGCAGCTCTCATCAATATGAAAGCTTATCTGAATATCACATGAAGAGAGTTACTAATAGGCTGAATAGTCCTACTTGCTCCATCCTCGGTCAAGTGATTTCAAAAAGGTTCTGGCAACAAAAATCTGCTTTTGGATAAAATCGTTAGTGACGTTGATCCGCGGGTTAAGGCAACATATAGGTTCTTAATATCAAGTTGGTCCGCACCTAGAACAACTGCATGATCGTATTCGAGTCCCTTAATTAACAGTGTACGTGATATCACTCGTTGGTAATCTCTTCTGCCTATGTACTTGGTTCGGCTACGAGTATGCCATGCTGTTTCTTCAAGCGTTTCACGACCTGCTGAAGCATGGGCTCTAAGGGCAGTTTGCATTTCGTGGAGAAGTTCAGCACGATATACATGTATATTTTCAATCTGCTTCATTTTTGCTAACACAGAGTCATAGCCGATATAATTGTCGTTATTAGTAATACTCAGAAGTAAATCTGCTATATCCCGATGTTTACGAATCCCAGAAATATCTGGTATACCCCGATTTTTGAACTTGCCCTTGATTGTCTTCAGTTCTGTTGATATTTGAGTTGCGCAGTTCGCCATAAAATCTATTATTTCAACTGCACGGTTGTTGCCCTTGGCTCGGTCGAATTTTTTCGCCCAACTTAATAGGTCTTTGGCATCCATGTCCTCGATTGACTGATAGTTTCCTCTTAAGCTACTTGCGAATTTGTGGCACATATTTGGC
>JAIOHO010000014.1 GCA_019912905.1 Anaerolineae bacterium | reverse complement strand
CAGGGACGCGAAGGGTGATTGGGAGTATGTCTGGTGTCTGGGTGATGTGGTCGGTTACGGGCCTGACCCGAATGAATGTGTCGAACTGCTGCGGTCGTTGCCACATCTGTGCCTGGCCGGAAACCATGACTGGGCCGCGCTGGGGCGGCTGGACATCCGCACCTTCAACCCGGATGCCCGCAAGGCCGTCAACTGGACACGCGAGACACTGACTGCCGACAACACCGCCTATCTCGACGCGCTCCCCACGACGTTTGTCATCGGCAATTACACCCTGGCACATGGCAGCCCGCGCGAACCGGTGTGGGAATATATCCTCGAACCGCTCATCGCCGCCCTCAATTTCCCCTTCTTCGAGACGCCTTACTGCCTGGTCGGTCATACGCACCAGCCGGTGATTTACGAGCAGGTCAACGATGCCGGGGATACGCAGGCCATCATGCCCAGCTACCGCCAGCAGCGCCCCCTCAACGGCCACCGGCAGATTATCAACCCTGGCAGCGTCGGCCAGCCGCGCGATCAGAATCCGCAGGCCGCTTATGCCATCCTCGATATTGAGAAGAATTCCTGGGAGCACCGCCGCGTGCCCTATGACATCCCCGCCGTCCAGCAGCGCATGCGCCAGTTCGACATGCCCGAGCGTCTGGTCACCCGCCTCGAACATGGTTGGTAAAGCCGCCATGATCGACGATCTCAGCCCGACAATGCGGGACTATCTGGCGGAGATTTACCGGCTGAGCGACCGCGGCCCCGAATCGCAGCAGGGCTACGTCAGTACCTCCACGCTGGCCGACATTCTGGATGTCAGCGCGCCCGCCGTCAATCGCATGGTCACCCGTCTCAAAGAATTGGGCCTGCTGGAACACGAACCCTATCGCGGCATTCGCCTGACAGAGAAGGGGACCCGCGAAGCGCTGAAGGAACTGCGGCGGCATCGAATCGCCGAGGTATTTCTGGTCAAAGTGATGGGGTTTGGCTGGCACGAGGTGCATGCCGATGCCAGCCGTATGGGTCGGACCCTGAGCGATACGCTCACGGAACGCATGGCCCAGATGTCTGGGAACCCGACGCACTGCCCGCATGGGGAACCGATCCCCGACGCGGAAGGCCAGGTCGTCAAGCCGGACGATTTTTTGCTGTGCGATGCCGAACCGGAAGGCGACCCCCTGAAGATTTCGCGCGTCCTGACCCGTGAAGCCGATCGCCTGGAATATCTTGCCGCCCTGGGGTTGACCCCCGGCACAGAATTTCAGGTGCTGCACGTTGCGCCGTTCCACGGCCCCATGCAGTTGAAGGTGGGCAGCGAGTACCGCATCATCGGCTACAACCTGGCCGAATTGATCCGGGTTGCCTCCGCCAGCTAGATACCCCCCTCACCCAGAATATCGATCACCGCCCGGATCGCCGCAGCCAGCTTGGGGTGATCCTCACCGAACAGAATCAGCGCCTGTTCCAGTTCGTCCAGCGGCATCACCTGGGTTTCTGAATCTTCCATACTTTGATCCAGGCGATTTTTCAGATCTTCAATCCGGGCGCGCTGGGCCGCGTCCGTCACCTGAGTCTGATCAATTTCGTTGCGGAGTTCTTCCAGCGCCTTCTTGGGCATGATGATCTTTCCTCGGTTCCAGTTTCGCAGGATCGATGGCAGCGTAATCTGCCACGTCTAATCGGGTTTTCGGCCTGCCGTGTCGGATTGGGTGGCAGTCAGTGTTTCGGCGGTCATCATCTCTCCGGGGGGTGCCAGGACAAGTTCTGGCAGTTGACTGCCCGCCAGCAGCTTGGTGACGGCATCAATGGCCGCGCGCGAAAATTTCTCGCGTCCTACATCCATCGATCCGCGCAGGTAGTAGCCTTCCCGAATGTAGCGGCGGGCCAACTGCTCGGCATCGATGCTGGTGATCATCACCTGATCGGGCGTTATATCGGCGGCTTCCATCGCCTGGATCGCCCCGAATGCCCCGGCGTCGTTAATGCTGACGATGACATCAAACTGCACACCCTCGGCGATTAACTGGCTGATCGAAGCTTTACCAAACTCCGGCGTCGCACCCCGATAGCGCCCGACCAGCGTCGCATTGGGGGCTTCTGAGAGGACACCGGCCTCAAGACCGTCGGCGCGCACGACCAACTGCGGCAGGTCCGGGTAATCCAGAATCACGAAGCGCCCCTGCCCGCCCAGTTCCTGGGTAATCAACTGGCCCGCCATCTGCCCGGCCTTGAAGCCCATCTGATATTCGTCCCCGGTGATCAGCACCCCGCCGTAGCTAGCCATATCCGCGGACAACAGCACCAGCGGAATCCCGGCAGCCTGCACCGATTTCAGCGGTTCATCCAGCAGAGCGGCATCCAGGGGGCAGATGATCAGCGCCCGCGCCTTATCCGCCCGCGCCCGTTCGATCTGTGTCAGTTGATTGTACGGGTCGGTGTTGCTGTCATACACGCGGTAGGCCAGCCCGTAGACCCGGGCAAAATCGCCCATCTCCCGTGACTGCGTGGCATGATATTCACTGGTCTGATTGCAGGTGACATACGCGATGAAACCGTCTCCCAGCACGCGCTGGGCCGTTGCAATCTCGTCGCTGCTGGGCACAATGCTGAGGGCGGAGGCTTCGGCCCCGGCTTCGACCGTGGGTTTCGGCACGGGCGAGATCTGGGTGCGAATCACCAGCAGCGTGATCAGCACGATCAGCGCAACGGCGGCGATCAGAGCCGATGCAGTCACCAGCCTGCGCCGCGAGCGCCGCTGCGCCTGGATGAGCGCATCGGTGCGCAGGACAGGCGGCGTCGGAGCCATCAGATCGCCTGTACTGCCGGACCTGCGCCCCAGGGCACGGTCAAGCTCGTCGGCCATCTGAAGGATGCTGCTGTAGCGCTGGTTCGGGTTTTTTTGCAGCCCGCGCAAAATGACTGCCTCGACCGCTGGCGGCACCTGTGGATTAAGCTGGTGCGGCGGCGGCGGGTCTTTTTCCAGGTGCTGGTAAATAATGGAGATGACATCCCCGCTGTCGCTGTCGAAAGGCAGTTCACCCGTAACCATCTGGTACAGGATGACGCTCATGCTGTAAACATCGGCACGCTGGTCGATCGTCTCACCGCGCAGTTGTTCCGGCGACATATAAGCGGGCGTGCCGACAATTTTTCCGCTCTGGGTGAGCACGGGTGACCCCTCCACCCACTTCGCCAACCCAAAATCCGTCAGGTAGGCATCGCCCGTGCTGGCGAACAGGATATTGGCTGGTTTGAGGTCACGGTGAATAATGCCTTTGCTGTGAGCGTAGGCCAGCCCGCGCGCGATCTGGCTGAAAATATCGCCTACCCGCTCCAGCGCCATCGGCCCATCCGCGATCTGATCGCTGAGCGAACCGCCATCCAGCAGGCGCATCACCAGATAAGCGGTGTCCTCGACGATCCCGTAATCGTAGATCGGCAGGATATGTGTGTGCTCCAGGCTGGCGATGACTTTTGCTTCCCGGGCGAAACGCTCACGAAAAATCTGAAAATCCTGATCTTCCGCCAGTTCCGTCGAAATCAGTTTGACGGCCACATAGCGCTGTACCGACGGTTGGTAGGCACGGTAAATCTTCGCCATCCCGCCCCGCCCAATGCGCGCTTCGATGCGATAATCCCCCAATTGTTGGCCGATCAAACCGTCCGGCTGCATCATTGATCCTTCAAGGTCCAAAGTGTGCTGCTTATTATAGATCGGGACAGCGCAATAGTATAAGAAAACTGTTAAGAATGCACGAAGAGCAAGCGTCTGGTAATCGTCGTTTCGCGGGTGTAGACCCATCTACCAGAATCTTAGTATAATTTCAGGTGTTCACAAGGTGAGGTTTTAAGCGAATGAAGCGTTCCCTGGTTTTATTGTTTTTGCTCTGGATCGTTCCGTTTGGCCGTGCCCTGGCGCAGGAGTCGACCGCACTGGTCAGCGATGCCGCCTCCAACCGGCCCAGCGCGTTTCAACTGGATGGTTTCCGTTTTGAATATCAGGGTTGGAACAACTGCGGTCCTGCCACGCTGACCAACGCGCTCACTTTTTTCGGCTACACTGACAATCAGCAGCGCGCCGCGCACTATCTGAAACCCAACGGTGAGGATAAAAATGTCACCCCGCGCGAAATGGTCAGTTTCGTCAACTGGCAGGTGCCCGAACTTTCGGTCTTCGCGCTGACCCGCATCGGCGGCGATCTCGATCTGCTCAAGACGCTGCTGGCAAACCGCTTCCCGATCATCATCGAAGAAGGCTACGATCCGCCGCCGCATGACCTGGGCTGGATGGGCCATTACCTGCTGCTCATCGGCTATGACGATGCCGCGCAGCATTTCGTCACGCTCGACAGTTATGAAGGCCCCAACCAGTATTACGGCTATGACCATATCAACGAATACTGGCGGCACTTCAACCGGCGCTACATCGTGCTGTATGACAGCGGGCGTGAGCCGGAGCTGCTGGAACTGCTCGGCACCAATGCCGATCTCGTCCAGAACGCGCTCAACGCCCTGGAAAAAGCCCGCGACGAAGCCACCCACGACCCCGAGGACCCCTATGTCTGGTTCAACCTCGGCAGCAGCTACGTCGCCCTGGCTGACATCTACGCGCACAGCGGTTACACCTCGATATCCGGCGACTACGAACAGCAGGCGTACCAGTATGCGGTCGTGGCGTATGATGAAGCCCGCAAACTGGGCCTGCCCTGGCGCATGATGTGGTATCAGTTCGGTCCGCTGGAAGCCTATAACGCCGTGGGCCGCTATGACGACACCCTGAAACTGACGAGTGCCAACCTCAGCGACGGCGGCGGCCAGTGGGTCGAAGAAACCTTCTATTATGCCGGAGTCGCCCGTGAAGGGATGGGCGAAACGGCACGCGCACTGGATAACTACAAACAGGCGGTGTTCCTCAACAGCAACTACGCGGAAGCGCGCGCGGCGATGGACCGCTTGCAGGCTCCGGCCAGCAGCTAAAGGCTGTTAAGCACGTTTCTTGCTGCTGCTGCCGAATAAGTCCGACGGCACACCTCAAGTCACTCTGAGACCCCTTGAATCCCAACGAGATTTGATCACTGGCCGGGTACCGCGGTGCCCGGCAACCCCGATCATTCCTAACACGCACGAGCATCTATCTGCACTGGAAGCTCGACACCGATGCGTTCGCGGTTCTGAGATTCTGGCACTCCGCTCAGCACAAAAATTATAATTTATTACCAATTAAGGCCAAATTGCGGTTGACACCCCCCCGATGATTAAGGTTTAATGGTAACTTGTTCCATGATGACCAACTATCGTCATAATGGGTCAATCGTCCGCTTTAGAAATCTATGTAAAGGAGGTAGTCCCACCCGTTTCGGCTGGTTCGTGACCATGCAAAAACCATCAGATGATTGTCACCTGAGCACTCCTCTTCAAGACGTTGGGATACGCACGCCGCAGGGAGGACCAAGATGAACATCCCAAAACTGGCTCAATATCGGGACATGCTCATCAAGTACCTGAAGCCCCAGCGGACCCGTGTGATTATGCTGGCGGTGCTGCTGTTCAGCAGTATCGGTCTCCAACTCGCCAACCCACAGATCCTCCGTTTTTTCATCGACACCGCCGTACAAGGTGGTCAGCAGCTTGCCTTAACGCCGACGCTGGCCTACCCTTACGCCGCCGATACGACCCAGGCCGAACTGCTGTGGGCCGCCGTGGTGTTTATCCTGGTCGCGCTCATCCAGCAGGCCGTCGCCGTGGTCGCCGTCTATTTCAGTGAAGACGTCGGCTGGACCGCGACCAATATGCTGCGGTCGGACCTGGCGATGCACTGCATGCGGCTGGACATGACCTTCCATCATGTGCGCACGCCCGGCGAGATGATTGAACGTGTGGATACCGATGTCACCCAGATCGCCAATTTCTTTTCGCAATTCGTGATTATGGTGCTGGCGAATATCGTCCTGCTGGTCGGGGTGCTGGTGCTGCTCTTTCGTGAGAATGTGTTTGTTGGCCTGGGGATGGCGCTGTTCGCGCTGCTTACGATGTGGGCGCTGAACAAAGTCCGCAGTTATGCGATCCCCGCCTGGGCCGCCTCGCGTGAAGCCAGCGCCCAGTTTTACGGGTTCCTTGAGGAGCAGCTTTCCGGGACCGAAGATACGCGCGCCAGCGGCGCGGTGCCTTACACCCTGCGCAACTTTTACAAGCTGCTCTATGACCGACTGCGCGCCGAACAAAAAGCCGGGTTTATGAACGTCACCATCATGTCGGTCATCGTGCTGTGCGTGACCCTCGGCACCATCCTGTCCTTTATTCTGGGTTTTCTGCTCTTTCAAAGCAATCTGGTGACGATCGGCACGGTGTTCCTGTTCGTGACCTACACCAACCTGCTGTTCCGGCCTATGCGTGAAATCACCATGCAAATTCAGGAACTGCAAAAGGCGGGGGCGGGCATCGGGCGCGTGTACGAATTATTCAGCATCGAAACGAAGGTGAAAGAGGGCATCGGCAAGCCCATTCCTGACGGCGCACTGCGGGTCGATTTTAACGACGTGACCTTCAGCTATAACCATGATGAACCCGTGCTGGTGAATTTCGATTTTCACCTGGAACCCGGCAAGGTGCTGGGACTGCTCGGGCGCACCGGCAGCGGCAAGACGACCATCAGCCGGCTGCTGTTCCGCCTGTATGACATCAAGCACGGCACGCTCCGTCTGGGCGGCACCGACATCCGCGAGGCCACCCTGTACGACCTGCGCCAGCATGTGGGCATCGTCACCCAGGATGTGCAGTTATTCCGCGCCTCGGTGCGCGACAATCTGACGTTCTTCGACCGCACGTTCCCTGACGACCGTATTCTGGAGGCCATCTACGATCTCGGCCTGGGACCCTGGCTGGAATCGCTGCCGGATGGCCTGGATTCGAACCTGCGTTCCGGCGGCAGCGGCCTGTCGGCGGGTGAAGCCCAGCTGCTGGCCTTCACGCGCGTCTTCCTTAAGGATCCCGGCCTGGTCATTCTTGATGAGGCCTCATCCCGGCTGGACCCGGTTACGGAGATGCGCATCGAACGCGCCATCGACAAGCTGCTGCACAATCGCACGGGCATCATCATCGCCCACCGGCTGGCGACAGTGCAGCGCGCCGACGAGATCATGATTATCGACAAGGGGCACATTGTCGAACATAACGACCGCGTACAGTTGGCGAATGACCCTGATTCGCATTTTTACCACCTGCTGCGCACCGGTCTGGAGGAGGCGCTGGCATGAAAGACTGGCAGGTTCTGTGGCGGCTCATCAAGTTTCGGCCTACCCTGTTCTATGGCAGCGTCTTCTTCGCCACGTTGATCCAACTGGCGATGCAGGCTCCGGCGCTGCTGACGCGCGAGTTTTTCAATTATCTCAGTAACGGATCGCAGGCCCAATTCGACCTGTGGGCGCTGGTCGCCCTGATGTTCGGTGCAGGGCTGGCTGAGGCGTCGGTCCGCTATGGTCTGATCTTCACCCGCGTCACGTTCCACTTTACTGGCCTGGCGCTGATGCGCAAGAACGTGTTCAGCTACGTCCTCAACCAGCCTGGCGCGCGGCCTATGCCCACCTCACCGGGAGAGTCGATCAGCCGCTTCGGGGGCGACCTGGACGAAATCGGCCAGTTCTTCCAGTGGATCGAAATGCTGGTCGGCCACTTTTTCTCATCCATCGTGGCGATCTTCTTCATGGTCAGCATCAACCCGACCATTACGCTGGTCGCCTTCGCGCCGC
>JAIOHO010000193.1 GCA_019912905.1 Anaerolineae bacterium | reverse complement strand
CTCGCCCGAAGGCCGGATGCAACCGGCGACCCGCGATCTGCTGGATAAGCAGGTGCAGACCAGTCAGAACATCTCGTGGGTCAAAGCGCGCGATGAAGTGGATCGCCTGGAACACGGCGCCGGGATGCTGCCGCCGGAGATCACGGCTTACGGCACGATGCGTGTGCCGGTGGAGACGGCCCAGCCGCAGGTTACGGTGAACGTCGATCCGACGGTGCAGGTCAATGTGAGTGCGCCATCAACGAATGAAGACTATGACACCGCGATGAAGAAAGAATCGGCGCTGGGCGGCAGCGGCAATGTGATCGGAGGCGGTCAATGATCGAGCATCTGCGCTTTCACACGCTAGACGAGCTTCAGGCGCTCTCGCTTCAGGAACTTCAGGCGCTGTGGGAACTCGTACCCACTGATCGCCAGAAAGCCTATCGCGCCGCCTACGACCGCGAAGTGCGCAATGCCGGAGCCATTGGCTCGGACACATTGGAACGCCAGGTGGCTGCCGAACTGCTTAAACGCTATGACGAGTCGGCGTTGGTGCCGGTGGGATCGCGCTGGGCGCGCGCACCGCTCCGGGTACAGGAAGCCGCCCGTGAGAATGACCTGTCGGAGCTGGCGGACGATACACAGGCAGCGGCATCCAGCAAGCCTTCTCCCAAAGTGTTATTGGCGCTGGGCTTGCTGGCGCTGGTCTTTGTCGCGGTATTGCTGCCGCGTATATTCGGTGGGGGCAGTTCTCATGAAGGGGAGCTGGAGGTCACAGCGGAGGTCAGTCCCTCGCCGACACCGGAGGTCAGTCCCACCCCCACACCCCTGGCGCTGGAAGCGCAGGACGACGTGATTACGGGTGGTGACCGGGAACGCGCCGTCGCTTATCCCGTCAATTTGCAGGTGGCGCTGCCGGATGGAAGCGCCCCGCCGCGTGTCTGGGTGGTGCAGCGCCGCGAGGTGCGAGCGGCGGAGTGGAACTATGACCCCAACCCTGACATCGCTTCCTTCGTCAACGGCATGTCGGTGCGCCCGGTAATTGGCATCCCCTGGTCGGAGGAGAACGCCGCCTGGTTTGCCTCCATGCGCGAGGGCGCAGTCTTCAACCTGACCATGAACACCGGCGCGATTCTGCGCTATGAATTTGCCGCGAAGACCGAAGTGCGTCGCAGTGACACCCGCATTTTCCGGCAGGTCGGACCGGGATTGGTGCTGCTGCTCATTGGCGAAACAGACGACGAGGGGCTGCCCACGGCGACGCGCACGCTGGTGACGGCGACCTATCCGCCCGAACAGGAACTCTCGCGCGGCGGCGAACTGGTCGGTTTGAACCTGAGCGTGCAGGAAGGCGGTATGGGTGAAGCGCTTCAGCTAGGGGAAGATGCGACCATTACGCTGCATAATGTTCTGACAGTGGCGGATAGGCCCGATTTGCCCGCCGGACAACAGGTATTGGTCTTCAATCTCGATCTGAGTGCGGGCGTGGATGATCTCGATACAGCATTGTGGCGGGCGGAGGTCTACGATGCGGGCGGACAGGTCTATCTGCCGAACACACTCGCGCTCGATGATGCGGATTATGGCGCAGTGCCGCTGAATATCCCGTCGCTGGCGCTGATCCCGGCATCGGTGGGTTATCTCGTGCCTGCTGATTTTCCCGGTGGGCGGCTGGTCATCTCCGATGGCGGTGGCCAGGCAGTCTCCTTCCGCTTCACGCTCGCCGCGCCGGAATTGGAGGTGCAGTACGACGGCATCGACGTGCGGCTGGTGAGCGTGACGACAGTGGACGGTCAGATCACGACGCGCTTGCGGATTTACAATGGGCAGACGATACCCATAGCATTTACTCAGGATGATATCTGGCTGGCGCTGGGCTATGCGCCTGATCCGCCTGGCCCGCGCAATCCGGCAGAGGGAATGCAGCCCTTCGACCTGCTGCCGGAGCAGGCGGTTGACCTGATATTGCTCTGGTACTGGGCGGACGAACCCTTCGCGGCGCTCCAGGTGGGGAGTTATCGGTGGGCGATTCAACTGTTGCGATGACAGTCTGTAATAGATAAAGAAGCTCGTGATGGACTATCATGAGCTTTTCTTTCTATAGTCTATCTCAGCGAGATAGATGCGATGAAAAGCCTGAAACAATATGTGCATGTGCCTCTGAAGTTGTGATAGATCAACAACGCGTTCTTCAGGGGCAGTAGTTAGACCGGGATAACGGAAAGTAGTTGCACGGGGATCATACTGCTCAAATTCACTTATAAGATTTCGGAACCACATAGGTATTTCTGTATTGTGATGATCCATTAGCAGTTTTTCTAGACCCTCGAGTAAATATCCCAAATCGTGACTTCGTCTTGTCGGTTGGACAAGTGCCTTGAGATAAAGCTCGATAGCATGTCGACAATTGAATAGTGCAGGGTACAGAAGCTCGTATGCTTCCATATCTTGTAGCCCATACTTGATTAGAACATCACCAGACTGCTTGAAGTTTAGAGCTAATGAATAGTCATTATGAGCCAAATCGACCATGCCGCCGAACAGCGCAACATCTGTCCAGGTTTCAACAAGTTCATCTGGGACATCTGTGAAAATCCGCCACTCTTTTTTTGTCATGCAGGCTACTCCCTAATTCTCACCGTACCAATTATAGTCGCCGAAATATTGCTCCCCTATCCTGAAAAACTCCCAAGCCAAAACTGAAAAAATTGGACGGTTGCGCCACCTCACTTTGATACTCTGAAGGTGTCAGGGAATGAGGTGACAGCGGCGCTCCAAACCGTGCCGGATGACCCCACACACTGAAGGCGATAGTGTCATGGCGCACATAGATCGTCCGCGTCACCTCCACCCGACAGACCGTTCATCTTCCAACAACTCGAATTCGAGGAGGAGCTTCCGTTGGATCTGTCAACCGCAATTGAGCAGTTTTTTGGGGATGTGCAGACGGCTGCACAGACCATCGCACCGCTGATCGCTGTCATCGGCTTCATCGGGCTGGGCGTAATGTACATGGGTTCCAGTTGGCCGCTTATCGGCGACTGGAAGAAGGACAATCCCAAAGCCGCCAACCAGGTGGTGGTGGGGTTGCTCTTCGTCATCTTCGCCTCCAGCGTCACCACGCTCATTTCATTCGCTTAGTGCTGGGTGCTGAGTACGGAGTGCTGAGTCCCGTCTGTAGCACTCAGCACTTTGTACCTGGCAATTTCCGGAGGGGAAATGGCCGCAGATTTCAAATCCCACGTGCTGCTGCGTGACGAAAAAGGCTTGTTCGGCATCCCGTTTAAGCGCCTGCTGCTGGCCGGTGTCGGCGGCGGGATGACCTACACGATTTTCAACCTGGCCGTGCCGGGCTGGTCCATCCCCGTCGCGGTCATCACAGCCTTACTGATGGTCATCCTGACTGGGCTGCGCGGCGGCATCCCGCTGTGGAGCCGGTTGATCTACCGGCTGCGCGGATCGCTGCTGCTCATTGCCGCGAAATATCCCCGCAGCCCAATCGGACAGTTGACCGAGATGCTGGACATGCCGGTGGCGCTGATGCGGCTGGATGGGGCGCGGGTGTTCGTACCGCCGACTCCGAATATGGACGTTGACCTGCGCGAGTGGATCACCTTCGCCCACGCTCAGGAGACGGATGGGCTGGTGTTTGTCGATGCGCCACTGAAGGAGGCGCTGCATGAGTGAGGTGCGTACTTTCCTGATTGAACCGTTCGACATCATGTTACATGCCACTGAAGATGGCGTGGCCGCGCTTCAGGCGCGTTTCTCGACCTGGCTGCGGACGCTGAAC
>JAIOHO010000192.1 GCA_019912905.1 Anaerolineae bacterium | reverse complement strand
GATTCGCCCCCAGCAGCAAATCGTGAAAGCCATCGCCGTCAAAATCGCCGCCTTCGACCCACAGGCCGAGCCGATCCTCCGGGGACGCCCCGTAAAACACGATCATGTCATCCGGCAGGGCGCGCAGGTCGATGTCGGGGTGACTGGCGAAGTCCGGCCCGCCAAACAGCACGTAGACCGCCCCGGCATTGGTCCGTTCCACGGGGCCGTCGCTGTTCTGGGCGCTGAACAGCAGGTCGTCGTAGCCATCGCCGTTGAAGTCGGCCACATAGGTTTCTGTCCCGGCCATATCCCCGGCATACGCCCCGAAAATCGTGAACACGGGCTGGTCGGGCGGCACCTCGTCCATCGCAATTTGTCCGCCGATCGTGCACAGGTTCATCACCACCCGCACGTGCCCGGCGCTGCCCCGCCAAGCCCCCAACGCATGAGCCGCATTCTGCCCGGTGATGGCGAGATCGCCGCAGCCATTGCCGTCAAAATCGCCGATGTCGAGCGGCTTCCCGGTCGTCGAGGTCCCGGCTGGCGAATCGTAAAAGATGAACTGACCGGCCTGAGTCGCTTGCTTCAGATCCCAGGGCTGCCCGCCGGTCGGCGGCAGCGGCTCGACCTGCGCCTGAACGGACATGCCGCGCCCGCCCAGAGCGATCAGCCCGACCGCGATCAGGAACCCGATCATCCAGTTACGCCATCCAGCCATCATCATCCATCCAGATTCACACCATTACAGGGACAACAAAAACGCAATCAGGTCGGCCAACTGCTGCGCGGTCAGGCCGCTGGCGACGCTGTGCACCGGGTCGGTGCGCGTCAGCACATCTTCCAGCGTCGGGGCCACGCCATCATGCAGGTAGGGCGCGGTCGCCCACAGGCCGCGCAGTGTGGGCGTATCGAAAGACTCATATGTTTCCAGCGAAAACGCAGCCCCGGTCAGGTTATGCGCCTGCAAGTCGGAATACAGCGGCGGGGTATGACAGCCGCAGTTAGGTGAGCCGCTCAGAAACAGGCGCATCCCGCGCTCGGCGGCTTCACTGAGGCTGCCGTCCGCCTCGCGGTACGGGCTGGGCCAGGGTTCCAGCGAGGCAACGTAAGCAGTCAGCGCGTCGAGGTCGGCGGAGCGCCCGGCGTCGCGGTGGTCGCGGGTCGGGTCAAACTCGCCGGATTCAATCAGGCCATCGCCGAGCATGACGTTGCGAATCTGGTCTTCGAGGGTATCCTGCAATTCCGTCATGTCGCCCGCCCAGTTGTACGGCGGCAGCGCCGCGACTCCACCCAGCGCCGGGGTATTGCGCGGGCCGCTGCGGAAGTTGATCCACGTCCGGCCGTCAGCCCCGCCGTCGAAGTGGCAGGTGGCGCAGCTGATCGCGCCATCGCTCAGAGTCGGCGCGCCCGCCTGATAAAACAGAATCTTGCCACGCAGCAGCAGCGGGTCGAGCGGCAGTTCGGTCACGGGGATGGTGTGCGTCACCTGCCCGGCGGCCAGATCGAGGACCGAGACCGTACCCGCCAGCGCATTCAGGACGAAGGCGCGTCCGTTTTCCACCACGATGCCACGCGGATTGGCCCCGACCGGAATGCGCGCCCGCAGCGTCTGCGTGTCGAGGTCGATGACGGCCACCGCATCGCTGCCCGCCAGCACCAGGACCAGCGTCGTTCCGGCGTCATCGAAGGCGGCGTCAAAGGGCATGTTGGCCGCCTGATCGAGCATGGAGACCGTCAAACGGGCATCCCGGTCCCCGGCCATACGCGTCACGTCCAGCACACCAACCACCGGGAACCAATCCTGCATATATTGCAGCGACACCAGGGCCAGCCCGGTACGCGTCTGCGGGATGTAGGCCCGCCGTCCATCCGGCGACAGCACGATCACCGATGCCAGGTTGCCATCCGGTTCGACATCCACCGAGCCAACGACGACCGGCGTCCGCTGCACATTGAGCAGCGTGACCGCCCCGCTGTACAGATGCGTGCTCAACAGCCAGTCACCGCTCAGGACCAACCCCGCAGGCGCATCCGGCACAGCCACGCGATACAGGACCGCGCCGGTTTCCAGGTCCACAACCACGATCTGGTCATCCGCCAGGCCGCTGACGAAGGCCCGCCGTCCCTCCGTTACCACACCGTAGGGCATATGCCCGACCGGAATCACCTTTTCCAGCGCCTGCGCCTTCAGATCGACCACCGCCAGCGCCCCATCGCCGCGCAGCGTAATCAGCGCCTGGGTCTCGTCCGGCGTGATCGCCACCGACCGGGGATCAGCGCCGACCGGAATCTCGGCCAGCACCTGCTCGGTCGTGGTATCCACCAGCGTAATCGAATCGCTGTCCGAGTTGACCGTCACCAGAGTTTCACCGGCCAGCGCCAGCAGTTTGCTGGACTGGCTGTCGAGCAGCGGCGGCAGGCCGGGCAGCGCTTCCGGCGTGCGGATCGGCGTCAGTTGCAGCGGAATCGGGCTGATTTCGACCGTCGGCGTCGGTTCGAAGACCGGCTGTGCCTGCGGAATAGGGGACGCTTCCCCGGCGCGGAACGCGGCCAGCAGAATCAGCATTCCCCCTGCCGCCAACCCGCGCAAGCCTTTCATGGGAGAATCACCGTCTGCTGTTCCATCCGCACATCCGGCGTGTCCCAACCCTTCAGGTCCATCAGGTCGATGAACGCCCGGCGCAGCGAAAGGCGCACATCCACCGTGACGGCGGAACCCGCAGGCGCGACAAAAGTATAGGTCGTTTCGTCGGTCGCCCGCGCGGGAATGCGGTTGTCGCTCACCAGTCGGGTAGGCCGCCAGTAGGCATACGAAGGGGTTTCGCCGGTTGCGGCGTCAGCCAGGATTTTGGCATAGAGGACGCCCGGTTGCCCGGCGTAATAACCGGCGGCGGGGTCGCCCTCGCCGCCCCAGGCCGGGATGGTCGGGCCATCTACCAGCGCCAGCGGCTGCCCCTTTTCATCCACCGCCTGAACCCACAGAATCAGGTTGCGCAGCGGATTATCAGTCGGGATGTGATGCCCCGCGCCGGTGTTCGTCACCCGAACCGTGACCTGCAAGTGATCCCCAATGCTCTGGCTCTCGACTTCCAGCGTCGCCGTATTTTCCAGCAGAGCCGGGTCGGCTGCGCCGGGCATCCGGTGGCTGAAGATCGTGGCCGGGTCGCGGGGTGCGATGCTCGCCATGTCGCCGGGCGGAAGCTGCACAAACGTGGTCACGCCGGTATGCGGCATGTGACAGTCCTGGCAGGTCTGGCCGCTGTCCGGGTCGCTGTAGGGGCTGTTCAGCCATTCGCCGAAGCTGTCGTAAATTTTGACATCCCAGAACTGGCCCGTGTGACAGGCGGCGCAGAATCGGCTTTCGTCCTGCAACGCCGAATAAATATCGTCGCCGGGGGTGTCGTCGAACGGGCCGATGAACACCTGCTCGTCCGCGCCGGGGCGCAGGAAACGCAGCGACTGCACGCCCGGCAGACCGGGATCGGGGAGACCCTCCGGGCGCAGGCGCACATCCTGAAGCTTGTGGCAGAAATCGCAGGGGATGCCTTCCGCGGCAGTCCCAACCGCTTGATTCGGATCGGCGTGATAGGGGTCCTCAAGCGCCAGCAGCGGCACATGGCAGGCGGCACACGAACCGGTCTGCTCCGGGAAATCCAGCCTGAAGCCCGGCCCGACCTGCTCCGCACCGAGGGAAGGCGCGACCGGCACGTTTATGCCCTGAGCCGGATCAAAGGCGAAGATGGTCGGGTCGCCGGGAGTGCCATCGAGCGTGGTGCCGTTGTACAGAGACAGAAAGCGAGGATTGGCCGCCGCGCCGGAATGCGCATCCAGCAGCCATTCATCCACCGGCAGCGCGCCCTCCGCTGCGCCGGTGTGATCGCGGTGACAGTGTGCGCAGGCGGTCGCGTTTTCCATGTCCAGCACCGGGCTGATGAAGGCATACTCCGGGTGATCGGTCGTCGGGTGCCGCTCCAGGTGGAGCACGCCGCCGTCTGAATCCGTAAAATCGGCGACATTCCCCCCCGCCACGAAATAGCCCGGTGCCCAGGCCGTCAGTGGAACCGCGTCCCGTTCCGGTTGGATCAGCAGTTGAAAGCGGCCTTGCGCATCGGTCTGCACATAAGCCTCGCTGCCACGCAGACGCACCACCGCCCCGGCCACCGGACCGGTTTCGTCCCGCACCACGCCGCGAACGAGGGTCAGCTCCTGGGCGTTCGCCAGCATGACTACAACTGATCGTGTGCCGAGCAGCAGCAGAATCCAGAACACCACCTTATGGGAAACACCCATCACGCTTACTGGTCAATGTCTCCATCTATTCGGGTTGAGGCTCTGCATTGTCCAGTCAGGACAGCGACCCCTTATTGTAAGTCTAGCCAGGGGCCTCCCTCCTGACGACGCACTATGTCATGACTCGATGGTGAACGAAATCACAGCATCCGGCAGATGTCCGCGCGCCCGCTAAGCGACGACCACGCCCAGATTCGGGTTTTTCGTGAGGATTGAAGCCAGGGATGGGTTAATCGGCAGGCCGCTCGCAATCACCTCGATGGCAGCGGACCGTCCACCGCGCAGACTCTCCCAGGCGAGATTGACGTGCGTCGGCACCTCCGGCTCGGACAGGGAAGCAAACGCGGGCAGAGTCTGATAGCGGGCGGCAGCTTCTTCGCCCCAGTAGACGCGCACGAACCACCAGTTGAGGCCGTTGGATTCAGCGGGATAGGGGTCCACTGCCAGCGCGTCGGCAGGCGTCTGCGTGCGCGCCCACAGCAGCGCCAGCAGCGCCACCTGATCGTGACTGACGACATCCTCGGAGGCCAGGATCATCGGCTGCGCCAGGGGCAGGTGATAGCCGCTGTCCGGTCCATAGGTGGTCAGTGCCTGATCGACCAGCGTCAGGGTCAGGCGCATTTTTCCGGAAAGCTGGGGGATGGCGTTGATCTCGACGATTTTCTCGTGGAACGTGGCGGCGTCGCGGTGGAGCACCATGCGGCTGTGATCGCTGATCCAGCCAACCGCATTCTTCAGTCCCAGCGAAGCGCCCGCCAGGACGTGCTTGCCCAGCCGTGGCAGATTGATGATGTGATCCACCCGGTCGAGGACCTCCGCCACTTGCAGGTCCTCCCCCCAGTGATGGTCGATTGCCGGGATGCCCGGAATATACGCGCCTTCAAACGGGACTTCCTCAAAGCAGTGGACCTCGGCCCCCGCCGCTTCCGCCGCAGCCAGCAGCCCGTTCTGGCGCATATTGTCGCGCGTGGAGCCAATGGTTTCGTCAGACAGATGGCGGACAAACTGCGCCCCGCTCATGTCACCGACATAGACTCTGCCCGCGCCCGCTTCCTTGAGCAGGCTGACCACCCCTTCCAGCACCGCCCCGGATGTGACCGACGGCGGTTTGAGGTTGGAATTACTGGCGACCTTGACGAAAACCGACTCGCCTTCGCGCAGCCAGTTCAAATCCGTACTCGCCAGCATCGCCTCGCGGACCGCTTGCGGGGTGAGTGTGACAATGGGGTTGAAAGTATGCAGCAGCACGCGGCTGTTCGGGACTGTTGTCTGCGGCCATCCTGCGCCTGGAATGGCGGGAAATGGGTATCTTCCCCCGGCAGTCAGGCTGACCAATCCGGCTCCGCTGTATTTCAGAAAGTCCCGGCGAGTGAGTGTGATCCGATCCTTGGGCTTCATCTGATTTCCGACCTTGCTCGTTTGTGAAATTATAAACAGCCATTGGCAGATCGGCTACCCGTCGCGCGCCTGATGGATTTTCCCGAATCGGGGTCGGGGTCAATGAAACAGGTTGGCGAACAGGGTCCGAGAAGGCGCGCTCGGAGACACGATTCTGGATTTTGCGAATTTGGACAGCGCATACCTTTTCAAATCAGAACGCATGATCTATAATCTGGAAAGTAGGATAGCGCCGTTAGAATGTCGTCTCTCATGAGGACGATGGCTTGTCGTCCTACCATCCGTAAACCATCCGGTCCACGCTCACGATAATTATCTGGAGTTGAAAAGGAGGCATCCCATTGGATACAGCTTTGAAAACCGGTATCTGGCAGCAGTTTGGGGCGGCAATAGATATGCTCGACGCTGCGATCAGCGCCTGCCCTGAGCGGTTGTGGAGCGCCGCCCTGTGGGAGGATTCGGAAGACCCGAGGTACGGCCAATTCTGGTCGGTGGCCTATCACACCTTATTCTGGCTCGACCTGTACCTGCATGGCTCCTTTGAAGGCTTTGCGCCCCCTGCCCCATTCCTCAGTCGCGGGCTTCCTGAAAAACCCTATACCAAAGAGGAAATTCGCACCTATCTTTCGCAGTGCCGCCGGAAATGCCAGTCCCTAATCGAAAGGTTAACGGATGAGCAAGCCTATGAGATTCGCCGGTTTAACTGGATGGAACCGAGCTTCGTGGAGCTGCAACTCTACAGTATGCGTCACGTTCAGGAACACGCCGCCCAATTAAGCCTCCTGCTCGGACAACATGGAATAGCGGGACCGGACTGGGTGGCGAAAGCCAGGGAGTGAGCCGCCTGACAGGAATGAATCCGGCCTTCGACCTTTTCAGGTTTCCAGATTGGCGCTCAGGGGGTGATCGATGAAATCGTTGACGTGGAACCAGGTGAACGCATGGCGGCTGGCCCAGCACGGGCTTGCGCCGCGATTGAAGCCGGAAGCGCTGGTCGAGGTGACGTCTCATTTGTATGGGATTCATGCCCAGGTGATGTCTGCCGCCGAGCTTGCGCTGGGGGCACGCATGGAGAGCCTCAGGCCGCAGGATGTGCAGGCGGCGCTGTGGCAGGAGCGCACCCTCGTAAAAACCTGGGCGATGCGCGGCACACTCCATCTGCTGGCGGCGGAGGACCTGCCCCTGCACGCGGCGGCCCGCACCATTGATCCGCGCGGCTGGATCGACTTTGCCGCGCACGGCATTTCGGAAAAACAGGCCGAGACCTTTCTGGAGACGGTGCCGGAGGTGCTGGGCAGCGAACCCATGACCCGCCAACAGTTGGCCGCCGCCGTCACCGAGCGAGTTGGGCTGCCGGTACTGGG
>JAIOHO010000191.1 GCA_019912905.1 Anaerolineae bacterium | reverse complement strand
ACCATCGAACGGCTCGCCGCCGGGACTTTTGAACGCCTCGGCCTGGTGGATTTGTATACCCGCATCTGCACGTCGTCGCAGGAGTTCGCAGAATACCAACAGGCGGGCTGCCTGTGGGTGGCGGTCGAGGACGATCAGCCGGTTGGGTTCATCGCCGTCTCGTGGATTGAGACGCAGGTGCATATCGACGAGGTCGATGTCCTTCCGGCATATGCCCGGCGCGGCATCGGACGGGCGTTGGTAGAGCGAGTCTGTCATTGGGCCGCCGAACAGAGCGCAGACGCCGTCACCCTTTCGACTCACACAAACGTCCCCTGGAACGCGCCGTTTTATGCGAAACTAGGGTTTGTGGTCATGTCACCCGATAACTGGACCCCGGCCTATCAGGAGATGCGGCAGCAGGAGATCGACCTCGGCTTCCCGGTGCAGGACCGTGCCTTCATGATCCGCCGCCTGTGACTCGTGCTGCCGCCAGAGGTTGGATTATTGGGCGTTGGGGTCGAAATCCAGCGACAGCGAATTAATGCAGTAGCGCAGGCCGGTCGTCTCACGCGGGCCATCGTCGAAAACATGCCCCAGATGTGAGCCGCAGCGCGCGCAGACGACTTCGGTGCGCATCATGCCGTGACTGGAGTCGCGCTTCAGCTCGACGTGGCCTTCTTCGACCACATCCCAGAAGCTCGGCCAGCCAGAACCCGATTCGTACTTGGTCTCAGACGAAAACAGCGCTTGTCCACAGGCGGCACAGCGGTAAGTTCCATCCGCCTTGTTGTGGACATACTTGCCGGTAAAGGGCCGCTCGGTGGCGGCCTGCCGCAGCACCGCGTACTGCTGCGGCGTCAGTTCGGACTGCCACTCGGCCTCGGACTTGGTGATTTTGTCAGTCATCATCAACCCCTTCTGAATGCTATACTCAACCTTCAGGGTAGCAGACCATTCTAACGAAACTCTGAACGCCGCATCAGAGGTGTATTGGAACAGGCCGCACCTAGCCCGAAAATCAGTTGGGGAATAAATAATGGACATCCGCATCCACCCGGTGACCGCCGAAGACGCCGACGCCCTGGCCCATGTATTGGTCACTGCGGAAGAACACGCCTTCCGGGGCCTGGTCCCCGATCAATGTCTGACGTTCACCGAAGCGGAAAGCTCAGCCAACTGGCAGCGATTTTTGACCGAGGGAGTCCCACCGGAGGATCATTTCATCGTCGCCGAAAACCCACAGGAAGGGGTTGTCGGTTATGCCTGGGGCGGTCCAAACACGAAGGATGCCGTGTACCACGCTGAACTACGCCAGATCGCGGTGCTGACGGCGTACCAGGGACGGGGCATCGGTCGCCTGCTGGTCTGCCATGTCGCCCGATACCTCGCCAAGCGGCAGTCGCACAGCCTGCGGGTGGAGGTGCTCCAGGTAAACCCCAATCGTCAATTTTACGAACGTCTTGGAGCCACCTTCGTGTCAGAATATCCCTATAACTGGGATGGCGTGGTGCTGCCCATGTCGGTCTATGGCTGGGCGGACACACACGCCTTATGGATTGACGGCTGTGCCGGGTGAAACCTATGGCTTTCCGCACATGCTGCGTTCCGAAGTCCTACAACGTCCCACCCAGGTTCCAGGGGTTGAACTCGGATTCGCCGACTCCCTGCGCCTCGCTCCTGGAAGGCTGGCCGGAGGCGACCGCAATGACCATATCGAGCAGGTCTGACGCCGCCTGTTCCATCGGCACGCCTTCCAGAATCTGCCCGGCGTTAAAGTCCATATCATCTTCCATATGGTGATACATCGTGCTGTTCGTCGCCAGCTTGATGCTCGGCGCGGGTTTGAACCCGAAGGCCGAGCCGCGCCCGGTGGTAAACAGAACCAGGTTCGAGCCGCCCGCCACCTGCCCCGTGACCGCCACCGGGTCATAACCGGGCGAATCCATGAATGTGAAGCCGCGCGCCGTCACCGGTTCGGCATAATCGTAGACGCCGGTCAGCGGGGTCG
>JAIOHO010000013.1 GCA_019912905.1 Anaerolineae bacterium | reverse complement strand
TCACGTTTTCCAGAGCGGATCTGGCCTAACACTGGCGAGCCATACAGCGCCTGTTCGACCAGGGCGCGGCGCTCTTCGCTGTCCTGCAAGTATGGGATCAGCAGGTCGACGATCTGGTTGAACAGCGGCGCATCCATGTGGCGCTCCCCCGGTGGCCTGGAGATGTGTTCCAAGCTTAGCGCAATTCACCAGCGCGGCCAATCCATTCGGAGCCTGTAACTGTTACGGTTTGTTCGATTTATTCTGCCTGGCAGCGCTTCCCTGGAGCGATCCGGGGGTTGAATGCCGCACCACAAGTCCATTCCCGGCAAGCAGTCCCTGCTGATTGAACACACAGGAACACGTTCGCTCGCCAGACCGTTTATAGAAATGAGGCGCTGCTCGTCAGAGATGCCTAAGCGAGACCAATTTCGCGTGGAATAACACCAATCTTGTGCAAAGTGTCTATTGTTCAGGATGCCTTCTTTTATTACTGTGTAGAAACTGTGTGGCAGATAAATTAGAAAAATCCGATGAATCTTAAAGTGTTTCTCAGTTATGCCCGGAAGGATGGGACGGATCACGTCCTGAATTTGCATCTCCGTCTGACGGAACAGGGGATCGAAACCTGGTATGACCAGCGGAACATTGATCCTACGCAGGATTTTTCAACGGAAATCGAAAAAGGCATCAAGAGTGTTGATTCGGTAGTGATCTGTCTGACACCGGATGTGGAACGTGCAGATAGTTTCGTGCGCCGGGAAATTGCTTACGCTCAGATGAAGAAAAAGCCGATCTATGTCGCGAAATTCGATGCCAATGTAGACCCTCCCATCACGATTGCCACAAATACTTATTTTGAGTTTTTCCAGGATTGGCAAAATGCGTTTGATCGGCTTTTCTCAAATTTGCAGAAGCTGCTGCCGTCCGGCCAGCCTTCCCATGCGCTGCCACCTGCCTCGGAAGCGCCTGTCCAATCCGTCTCTCAGGAAGCCCCCGCCGAGGTGGTTTTGCCGTCAGCTTCAGTGCCAATGAGCGGGGAAGAGACCGTGGTGACCCCGGATGAACTGGCAGAAGACCCCGCACCCATCCATGCCGCCTCTCTAGAGATCGAGGTTTCTCCCCTACCCCCGCAGATCGCAAACAAGCTGCCGCGTAGACGGTCTGGAGCAAAGCTGACCGCCCAGAACACAGCGGCTACGTACCACGCTTACCACGAAAAGCTCTACGAGGTGGTGGTGGACTTTCTGGATCAGGCGTTGATTACGCAGATTGACTTGAGTGGTCGGGACACGCCGGAAGCGGTGCATAACGGGGGGCAGTCGATCCATCGTGGTCTCGACTCGGCTTCCGAGATGGACGCGGAAGCTCCACTCCAGTTCCGGGACATCGATCAGGCTTTTGAGCATTACCACAGGCGGATGCTGCTGCTGGGTGAGCCGGGATCAGGCAAGACGGTCACCCTGATGGCGTTTGCGCGGAATGCCATTGCGCGGCGGCTGACCGATCCCAATGCGCCGATTGTACTGTTGGGATTCATTCAAACCTGGAATCCGGAGCGCAACCCCTCGATCACCCAGTGGCTGTGTGAATCGCACCCTGAACTCGATCCCAGGCAGGTGCAGCGTGACATCGATGACGGCAAGGCTCTCTTGCTGCTGGATGGGTTGGATGAATTGGGGCAGGAACATCTTCGTGGAAGGCTGTACCGCCTGGGTGCAGGGATGCGCAAGGCCGGGGATGAGATCTTTCGAGCCGGAGTCGATGTGACGGTGGCCGGTATCCTTGGGGATAAAGCCAAACGGGAGGCAGACGAAGAACCAGATCTTGAAACCCTGGCAGCGGCACAGGAGATCATCGAACGATATGATCCCCGCCCATTGTTCGTTGAGCGCCTCCAAGAGGTGCCGCGCAGTCAAGTGCTCCTCACCTGTCGGATTCGGGATTATCACGACATCGGCACAAAAGTCTCACTGAACGGCGCAGTGACGTTACAGCCGCTGAGTGATGCCCAGTTGACGGCCTATTTGAGCGAGCAGCCTGATCTGTTAATTGCTCTGGAGCTAGATGATGCTCTGCGAGACATGCTGCGCAGGCCCCTGCTGCTGAGTCTGTTTGCCTATGCTTATCAGGATCGAGGGGAGGATGCCGAGCGGCTTCGCCATTTCCAAGGTAGTCCTGGTGACCTGCGCGATGAAATCATCAATACCTATGTGCGCAAGCGCTATGATTGGGAAGCGAATCGGGAAGATTCTCCGATTCCTTACACACTGGCACAGCTCTACGACGCCCTCGGCAGGTTGGCGATGTATGCCGCGGCGGACAGCAAGACGACCAACATTCTCAGACTGCCAGATTTGAAGATACTGATGGGGGATGACGCCCTGCTGCTCATCGACTGGTGCGAAGAGATGAGTTTGCTGGTCCGTGTCGAAGCGGAGACCTGGCGGTTCATCCACATGCTCGTCCGCGATCATTTCGCTTTCAACTATGCCATCAAGTATCTGGCTCAGGGAGAAGTGTTTACGGGTTGGAGCTTTGCTGAAGAAGGGAGTCTGGCGAATTGGGAGACCTGGCTCAAGAAGACACCTTACAGCGAGACACTCGCCACACGTGCACTGGGTGAGATTGGCGATGCCCGCGCGGTCCAGCCCCTCCTGGCAGAACTCGGGAAAGGCAAAAAGGATGCGCTGCGTCAGGGCGCAGCCGTTGCGCTGGGCAAGATAGGCGATAGCCGTGCGATTCAGCCTCTCATCGTGCTGTTCAGCGATCCGGACATCCGCACCCGCCGTGCGGCGACCGAAGCATTGAAGCAGTTTGGTGAGCTGGGCTTCGAAGCGGTTGTAAAAGCGCTCAAGACCGGCAGCCCGCTGGTCCGTGAACAGGCGATCATCTATTTGACCGACTGGAACGATCCTCGGTCCGACAGCCTGCTGATCGAAACCCTGAAGGATACCGAGAGCAAGGTAAGAACGCGAGCGATCCACAGCCTGGGGCAGCGCCACACCGTTGCGGCAGTGGAAGCGATTTTGGAATTGTTGGACGACCCAAACCCCCTGGTCAAGGCGGTGACTGCTCGTGTGCTCGGCGAGTTGGGTGATCCAAGGAGCCTTGAAGGGTTGGTCCATTTACTTCAGTTTCCAGATCCCCCAGTCGTAGTGGCGCCAGTTACCGATCAGGGTCTAGCCAGGAGCAACGCGCAATTACAGGCGGTGGGGTCGTTCTTGACATCAGCAAGCAAGACCCTCCTTGATGCCTATGCGGATCAGGAAGCGATACCGGAGGCAGACGCTGCCAATCCTGCGGTCGTACGTCAAAACTCAGCGAGGTCTCTGGGACGGCTGAGGGATGAACGTGCCATTGGACCGCTGACGGAGGCATTACGGGATCGGGTCTCGGCGGTGCGCAAGCAAGCTGCCAGCGCACTCGATGGACTGGGTTGGAAGCCAACGAACGATGAGGAAACCGCGGTTTATACCATTGCGCAGCAGCGCTGGTCCGCTGTGGTAGCGCTGGGCGGGGTGGCTGTCGTGACCTTAATCTGGTGTCTCGATGATGGGG
>JAIOHO010000190.1 GCA_019912905.1 Anaerolineae bacterium | reverse complement strand
GTCCAGCAGTATGTGACCGACCAGTTTGAGGGCCTGGGGGCCAATCTGCTGACGGTGAGCACCCGGCGGCCCAGCAGCGGCATCATCCAGGCGGTCCAACCGCTGACGACGGAGGATGTGGACGCGATGGCGAGCCTCGACCCAGCTTCGATCAGCGCAGTCGCTGCCAGCTATCAGGTGCAGACGACGGTCGCGGCAGGGGGGACCAGCGTCAGCGTGCGCGTCAGCGGTGTGACCGCCAATTATGCCGACGTGAACGGCTGGTATGCCCAGACCGGGACCTCGTTCATCACCCAGGAAAATATCGACGACAATGCCTACGTCGTGGTTCTGGGGACCACGACGGTCGAAGACTTGTTCGGCAGCGCCGACTACGACGTGATCGGGCTGCCGATCCAGGTGAGTGGGCGGACCTTCACCGTCATTGGGGTGATGGAGGCCCAGGACGCCATCGGATTTCAGGACCCGAACGAGGTCGCCTTTGTCCCGATTACGGTCGCCCAGACTCGGCTGGCGCATGCGCGGGTGGCTTCGGGCGGCTATCAGGTGAGCGCGATCCAGGTCCTGGCGACGGCGCAGGATACGATCGAAACCGCCAGCCAGTCTATCGAAGCCTATCTGATGAAGGCGCATGAGATCGACCAGGAAGAAGATGCCGATTTTTCGGTCAGCAACCGGTCCGCCATTCTGGAATCGATTACCCAGACGACGAGTTTGCTGACGATTTTCCTGAGCGCCATCGCCGCAATTTCGCTGCTGGTCGGCGGCATCGGCGTGATGAACATCATGCTGGTTTCCGTATCCGAACGGACGCGCGAGATCGGGCTGCGCAAAGCGGTTGGGGCGCGCTGGCTGGACATTATGGCTCAGTTCCTGATCGAGAGCGTGCTGCTGTCGCTGGGCGGCGGATTGGTAGGCATCCTGATTGGCTGGCTGTTGATGCGCATTGGCGGGCAGTTGGTGGAGGGCATCAGTCTGGTGCTGACGCCGGATGTCGCGCTGCTGGCGACAGGAGTCAGCAGTTTGATCGGCATCTTTTTTGGCCTGTATCCGGCAAACCGGGCGGCCAGTATGCGTCCGATCGACGCGCTGAGGTACGAGTGATCTGATGATTATCGAAAATTTCCGCATTGCGCTGATCAGTCTGTTTTCCAACAAGTTGCGCGCTGCGCTGACCATGCTGGGGATCATCATCGGGGTCGCGGCAGTCGTGATTCTGCTGTCGCTTGGGCAGGGAGTCCAGACCTATATCAAGGCTCAGTTCGAGAGCCTGGGCGCGCAGATCATTCGGGCCAGCGCGATTCGCGGCCCGTGGAGCCGCACCGATCCGCTGTCCCTGACCACCGCCGACGCGATTGCCGACCCCAGCCGCGTACCCGCCGCCAGCATGGTCATGCCGGAGACGAGCGCCAGCTACGCCGTCGTTCACAGCGGCAGCGAGTTCAGCGTCACGGTGTACGGTGTGACCACCGATTACCTGACCATCGAGGGCCGGGACGTGACGACCGGGCGCTTTTTCACCCAGGCCGAGATGGATGATTATGCCCAGGTCGCGCTGATCGGTGTGGAAACCGTCGAAAACCTGTTTGACGGTGCCGACCCGATTGGCGAATACATCCGCGTCGGACGTGTCCTGTTTGAAGTCATCGGTGTGCTGGATGACAGCGGCGGCACGAGCGACGATCTGGTCGTCGTCCCCCTGACCACCACCCAGCTTCGGCTGAACGGGGAGCGCACCAGCAACGGCGATCTCCCCGTCAACACCATCCTGGTGCTGGCCCAGGACTCGTCGCAAATCGACGCGGCCATCGAACAGGTCGAGCGTGTGCTGCGCGAGGAGCGCGGCATCGAAGATGGGGAAGAGGATGATTTTCGGGTGTTCAGCGCGTCAGTCATTGCCGAATCGCTGACCAGCACTGTAGAAACCTTTACCGTTTTTCTGGGCGTCATTGCCGGGATCTCGCTGGTCGTCGGCGGTATCGGTGTGATGAATATCATGCTGGTGAACATCAACGAACGCACACGCGAGATCGGGCTGCGCAAGGCGGTGGGGGCGCAGGGCTGGGATATTGTGCTCCAGTTCCTGACCGAAGCCGTCGTCATTACCCTGACCGGCGGCCTGATCGGTGTGCTGATTGCCGTGACCGTCGCGGCGCTGGCAACCTCGCTCGTGCCGGATTTTTCGGCCTTTGTTTCGGCGGCGAGTGTGGTGCTCGCGCTGTCAATCTCGGCGGGAATTGGCGTTTTTTTCGGGGTGTACCCGGCCAGCCGAGCCTCACGCTTAAATCCAATAGATGCGCTGCGCTACGAGTAGTGCGCTAGAAAGGTGAAGTCCTCATGACCAACTTGTTTCTCATCGGCGCATGTTTTGCGCTGCCTTACCTGCTCTATGGGATCATCCAGACGCTGCGCGGTCGCGCCCAGGTGGATCGGCTCGGTGTCCTGCTGGCGTTTCTGGCCGTGATGGTGCCGATGGCAGCGCTGACACTGAACGCCATCAGCGCCACGACTCAGCCGGTGCTGACCCTTGTGATGCTGGTCAACGCCCTGCTGGTACTGGTCGTCAGCGCGGTCATCCTGATTCTCGATTATCGCAAGCAGGACCGCGACCTGAGCCGCTCGTTCGGCGCGCTGGGTGTGGGCATCAGCACCCTGCTGCTGGTCGGCCTGTTCAGCACACCGCTGATTTTGAACCAGTTTCCGGCTCAGACCAGCGCCGCCCAGGTGCTGAATACGGCGGGCAGCAGCGCGGATGGCGCGATCGTCCCGGCTTCTTTTACCAGCCAGGTGGCAAATCCAGGCGCGGCCTCGGTCAGTCAGGCTCAGGTTTCCAGCGGAGGCAGTGCGCTGACGGCAGCCCTCGAACGCGAAACCGGGTTGTCCGTGGAGGACATCCTGACTCAGCTCAACGCCGGAACGAGCCTTCACCAACTGGTCAGCGATTACGGCGGTGATTTGGAGGCGGTGTCTCAGGCGCTGACGGCTGCCCTGGACACTGCGATCGCCGCTGGCACGCTGCCCGCCCAGATGGTCGAGCGGATGGGCGGCGATGCGGCAGCGATTGCGACCAGTGCACTCAACGGTCAGGTTCCACCGATGATTTTGAGCGGCTTGCTGGGTGGGGAAATGCCGGCGGGCGGCCCCCCCGCAGGCGCGGCAGGCGCACCGCCACAGGGTTCTGCCGGAGCGGGTGCAGCGGCGGGTTCGGCAGTGGTCACACCCGAAATTCCGGCGGCTGCGGGGCCGCTGGGCGTGAATGCGGCTGCGGCTCAGACCGAGGAACCGGCTTCCGAGTCGAGCAGTTCGACTGCCGAGACCGCCCGCATCGAGCCGACCAAACTGCCGACCCCGACGCCTTTCCTGTTCGACATGGAGCCGACGGCAACCCCGGCTGCGGTGGCAGCCACGGCAGAAGAGGGCGAGGCAGCCGCAGCAGTCGAAGCGACCTGCCCGCTGGTGGTGAATTTCAACCTGAATATGCGGACCGACCCGAACCCGGTTGGAACCTGGATTCGCACGATCCCGGCTTACACGTCGGTGACGTCGAGCGGGCATAACGCGGAAAATTGGTGGCAGGTGACGGTTGAGGACCAAACCGGTTGGGTCAGCGGGGAGTATCTGACTGCGGATCGCTCGTGCAGTACGCTGCCCGTCCTCGACTGACGGCCTGGCCCCCTGCGAGAGCATTCCCGGTCGGTGGTCTGCGTGGTGGATGCTCTTGTGGGCGGGCGCTCCGGTCAACTGCGCGGCTTTCCGACCGCTTCTGGACAATTTCTGCATGGTGCTGACCTAAATTGAAGGCGATGGACGAGCGAAATCGGCAGCCCCAATGACCAGAATCCGGTTGGCCTCGCGCCTCCTGAATGAATCATTCCCTGATCCCAGCAGGCATCGATCTTCCTTCCCCCCCCCGTCGATGCCTGCTGGCAAAACGGCGGCGTGCCTGACCCCGGAAATAAAGAACAGATTTTGGCTTTATGATGGATGCTAAGCGGTGATTACAAAGAGAGGTCTTCCGATGATGAAAACCATTCTGGTGGTGGATGACAAAGTCAGTGTCACCCGCCTGCTGAGAGATTATCTGACGGAACACGGATTTCACGTGGTCACGGCCAATGACGGACGCGAAGCCCTGTTTGCGGCCCGCCACGAAAAACCGGATCTTGTCCTTCTGGACATCATGATGCCGGAAATGGACGGCTATGAATTCATGCGCTACTTCCGCAAGGAACGGAATACGCCGGTGATCATGCTGACGGCTAAAATTGAGGAAACGGACAAGGTCATTGGGCTGGAGCTGGGCGCGGATGATTACGTCACCAAACCCTTTGGCATGGCGGAACTGGTGGCCCGGATTCGTGCCCTGCTGCGCCGCGCTTATCAGGACACGCCGATGGCCGATGTCCTGCGCGTGGGCGACGTCGTGCTGGACAAAAATACCCGCATCGTGACCATCGGCGTCCGTAAAATTCAACTGACACCCTCGGAGTTCGACCTGATGGCGATTATGATGGCCGCGCCAGGCCAGGTGTTTTCGCGGACCGATCTGCTGGAGCGGCTGAAAGGCAACAGCCTCGAAAATGTCGAGCGCACCGTGGACACGCATGTCCGCAACCTGCGCAGCAAAATCGAAGCAGACTCCGGCGAGCCGCAGTATGTCCAGACTGTCTATGGGGTGGGCTACCGCTTCAACCCCGAACCAGATGAGGCCGTTCCATGATTCGATCGCTGACGTTCAAATGGATCGTGACGCTGGTGCTCAGCAGCCTCACCGGGGTGATCCTGGTGGGGCTGTTCGCCTACAGCACGACCATGAACGAGTTTGACCGGCTGCGCCTCGAACAATACAAATCTGCCATTCTTGCGGTGCTGACGACGTATTACCAGTCCAACGGTTCCTGGGATGGGCTGGACGCCCTGCTGAAGGCGACCCGACCCCCGGAGGGCGGACTCTTAAAATCCGGCACGCCGCTGCTGTTTGCGCTGGCGGATGTGGATGGGGTCATTGTCCTTAACGTGGGTCCGTTCAAGGTCGGGGACCAGATCCCGGCGGATGAGCTGGCGCAAGGGTCCCCGGTAATGGTGGATGATCAGCAGGTCGGGACAGTCCTGCTTGCGCTGCCACCGCCACGACTCGATCCCCGCGAACAGCTCTATGTGGATCGCACCAACCAGGCCCTGTTCATCGGCGCAGTCGGTGCCAGCGGGGTGGCCCTGCTGATTGGCATCCTGCTGTCGCGGCAGTTTATGCGCCCGCTTTCAGAATTGACGGCTGCAATTGCGGCTATGCGCCAGGGCGACCTGAATCAGCGTGTGGAGGTCCGCACACGGGACGAACTCGGTGAACTGGCGGCTACTTTCAACGAGATGAGCGCCCAGATTCACCGGGCGAATCAACTGCGCATACAAATGACCGCCGACATCGCGCACGACCTCCGTACCCCGCTGATGGTCATCAGCGGCTATCTGGAGGCCCTGCACGACGGCACCCTCAAGCCCACTCCTGAACGCTTTGAAGCGATGAATCAGGAAGCGGTGCTGCTCAAGCGCCTGATCGAGGATTTGCGCACCCTGTCACTGGCGGATGCGGGCGAACTCAAGCTGGTTTACCAATCGATTCAACCGCAGGAACTTCTCAGGCAGATTCAGCAGGCATTCGAGTCGATTGTGGACGAGAATCAGATTACGCTGCGGATCGAGGCCGACGACTCGCTGCCTGCCGTGCCGATGGATCGTGAGCGTATGGTGCAGGTGCTGGGGAACCTGATGAACAATGCCCTGCGTTATACACCCACTGGAGGGACTGTGGTCCTGGGGGCGCGCCCGCATCCCAGCGGCGTGCAGATCGTGGTGAGCGATACTGGCACCGGTATGCCGGCAGATCAGCTTCCGGTCATCTTCGAGCGCTTCTACCGCATCGAGAAATCTCGCCACGAAAGTCAGGGCGAGTCCGGGCTGGGGCTGGCGATTGCAAAGTCGATTGTCGAAGCGCATCACGGCACGATCACTGCCGAAAGCCAGGTCGGTGCCGGGACGTCCATCCTCATCACGCTGCCATTGGCTCAGGGTCGGGCTTCAGGATAATGCGCAGCCGCGCCTGATTGCCGGGATCAAAAAAACACGCCTCTGGAAGATCGTGTCTCCTCCAGGGGCGTGATGATTTGCCGATCCGCCGGACGGTCAGCAGATTTGTCTAGGGATTCGAGGGCGGCGGGCTGCTGGGACGGCCACCTCCCGGTCCGCCCATGCTGGACTCGGCAGGGGAGGGCTGGCTCAGATCCAGGCCGATGCCAAATACGGCCTCGTAGCCTGCGTCGGCCTCCACTTCGACCACATCGAGCGTCAGCAGGCCATCGCTGCCCCTGAAGATGCTGTCGCTGGCGTTCAGCGTGTTGCGGTAGCCTTTGCTGGCATACGGCGGCTGCGCATGGACGAGGTCGGTCACGTCTTCGGGGAAGAAAAGCTGCGACGTGAATTCATAGCCTGCTTCCGATTCGGGATCGGTACGAATCTTGAAGTGAATATGGACCGTGCGGCCCGAGTACCAGCCGGGATAGATCGTCATGAACTCGGCAGTGCCGCTTTCATCGGTCACCTGATAGCCGCGCAGCCACGTCTGGCCGGAGGTATCGAAGCCGGGGTCATCGACCTCCGAGTACCGGCCCTGGGCATCGCAGTGCCACACATCGACCTGCGCCCCCGCCAGCGGCGCGCACCTATTCTGGCTGACATCCGACACCTTGAAGATCAGATGCAGCGGCGCGCCTTCCTGGATGCTGCCGTCTGAGGGTTCGATCCGAATATCGGAGCGGTTCAGCATTTCATCCACGAAGTAGGGGCCTTCGGTCAGGGCGGGCCGGACCACACAGGCCGGCAGCGCCTCCAGCGCTTCGACTGTGGCCTGCGGGGTGGCTGTGCCGGTCAGCTGGTCCAGGCCGAGCCGGGTAAAGCCGGTGGCGACCACCGCTGCCGCACCTGCACCGCCCAACAGGGCCAGGATTTCTCGCCGAGTCAGCACGCGACCGACGGGCTGGTCATCATCGTGCAGTTCCATCATTGTTCTCCTCTCGTTATGACGATCTGTTCATCCCGGATCGTGTGAGTTGCGCGGAGCCTGAACTCCATTGCCATTAGCTTCACTCACACGCTGGCAGAACTCTATAACAGGGTTATTCAGAACTCAAGCAGATCGCATGAGCAGATGATGTGATTTGCGCCACCCACCGTCTGAGTATGGATTACTCCTTTATGACAGCACACGTTATAATTGAGTCATGTACCTATAAACTCACCTTGGTGCATGCGGACGACATGGTCCCTTCCTCCTGCCCGAACCCGTGTGCACCACGATTGTGCGATGACGAATGATCGCTCACACGGCGAAGACCGGGCCAATCCGGTGCGGCCTTCGGGTCAGACAAAGACAAGCTTTTCAGTTTTTCATTCCCATAAAGAGAGTTCTTCATGACGTACCGAGCACTGGACGAAAAAACGGTTCTGGATTATGTGCGCAGTCGCCCTGATCTGAAACAGGGTTTCAGTGATACGACTGCATTATCTGCCGGAGAAATCGGCGACGGCAATCTGAACCTGGTCTTTATCGTGCGCAACAGCAAAAACCCGCGCGAGTCGGCGGTGATCAAACAGGCGCTGCCTTACCTGCGGGTGGCCGGGGACTCGTGGCCGCTAACCCGCGAGAGGATGCGCTTCGAGGCGCAGGCGCTGCTGCTCTATAACCAACTGACCCCCGGCTTGTCCCCCAAAGTCTACGATTATGACGAGGAAATGTCGCTGGTCGGCATGGAAAATCTGGCCGACTGCGAGGTGATGCGCAAGCCGCTGGTCGAGCGCCAGCGTTTCCCAGATTTTGTCGAGCATATTTCGACCTTCCTGGCGACCATTCTGTTCAAGACGTCGGATCTGTACCTGTCGGGAGTCGATAAAAAGACGCTGCAAGCGACTTACGTGAACCCGCACCTGTGCAAGATTCAGGAAGATTTCGTCTTCACCAACCCGTACCAGGAGTCGCCGGAGAACAACTGGAATGCTGAAATCGATGCCGAGGTGCAGGCGGTCCGCTCGAACGCGCCGCTCAAGCTCGCCATTGCCGATCTTAAAGAAAAGTATATGACCCAGGCGCAGGCCCTGATCCACAGCGATCTGCACACCGGCAGCATTATGGTGAATGCGCAGGATACCCGCGTCATCGACCCCGAATTTTCATTCTTTGGCCCGATGGGGTACGACGTGGGGGCCTTGCTCTCCAACCTGGTGCTCAATTTCGGATCGCATTATGCGCACACCCCGGACCCAGCCGAGCGGGAAGTCTATCAGGAGTATCTGCTGGACCTGATAGGCGGCGTCTGGGAAGGGTTCGCGGCCAAATTCGAGCAGTTGTGGATCGAGCACCACAGCGGAGAACTCGTGCCGGATGCGTATTGGAAATTTCCGGGCGGCGATACTGCTTTTGCCACGTTTCGCCGCCAGTATATGCGCCGCCTGCTGCAAGATACGGCGGGACTGGGGGCCTGCGAAAGCCTGCGGCGGATGATGGGGATCGTCAGCGTGTGGGACATCACCAGCATTCAGGATCAAAAGCTGCGCGCGGTGGCCGAGCGTTTCGTGATCCGGGTCAGTTCGCGCTGGATCATGGAACGCGCCAGTTTCGACCACATCGAGGACCTGTTGGGCATTGTGCGCGAGGAAGCCAGCGCAGTTGTGATCGCATGATCAGGCAGGTGCGGCGACACCCTCCGAAAGGAAATCATTGCAGATTATCACCCGGAAGCGGCAGCCGAATCACCTGACTGCCCACGGGTTGCCACCGCAGCACTTTCTGGCTGCGTGATCCTGAGCAAACGTTTGCAATACGCGCCGGAAGGGGAGGCTGCGAAGAAAGGAGGTAGAGGAGCGCAAGGATGTTTCATGGAGACTGTGCCGTGACGGATGAGACTCTGACTGTCCACAGTTGCCAAACTCATCCAGGGCCATCTCGCCGATCGGAATACTGCGCGGGATCATGACGGCGAGGGGCAAAGCAAGATCATCGGCTTGAAGCGGGAACCCCCTTCAAGCTGATGGATGGCAAGCGCAGGAACCACCTGTATATTTTATAACGATATGTTTTGAGTAAGGAGATCCATTGATGGCTCGCAATAAAGAAATGTCAAGACGTGACCTGTTGAAGGCCGGGATGTTTTCAGGCGGAGCGCTGTCGCTTTCCGGGCTGCTGACCTTTATGCAGTTCCGCCAGGCGGATGCTCAGGACAATGGCCCGCTCAAGGCCGCTATGTCGAGTGCTGGCCTGGCCGGGACCTGGAACGCGCAGGGGCAGGAAGCCGCCCTCGCCTGGGCCAAGTTGTTTGGGGTGGAAGTGACCTGGTTTGACGGCCAGTTCGATGCCGAAAAGCAGCGTTCTGCGGTGGACCAGATGGCGACCCAGACCTGGGATTTCGCCGCGATCCAGCCCAATACCATCGGCACGCTGGTGGACCCGGTGACGGCCATGATCGAGGCGGGAACGCCGTTCATTGATATGGACACGCTGATCGCCCCCTTCGAGCAGATGAAGCAGATCGGTGTGCTGAACTTCTGCGCGCCGGATAATTCGTTCATGTCCCAGTCGGTCGTGACCAAGCTCGTCCAGAAGATGGGCGGCAAGGGCACGATTGCCCACATCGGCGGGCAGCCCGGGCACACCGGCGCACAGGCACGCCAGCAGGGTATGCTCAACGTCCTCAAGGATTTCCCTGATGTCCAGTTGGTGGACGATCAGCCGGGCAACTGGGATCTGGCGACGGCGGCGGCGCTGACGGAAAGCTTCCTCAACCGTTTCCCGGATCTCAATGCGATTTTCGCCGATAACGATGATATGGCCCTGTCTGCGCGCCAGGTCGTGGAAAACGCCGGGATGCAGGATCAGGTGCTGATCGGCGGCGTGGACGCCATGCCACCGGCTATCCAGGCGGTTGCGTCTGGCAAGCTGGTCGGAACGGCTCGTAACTCCGCCAATCGTATTCATGGTTGGGCAGTGGTGATCGGCGCGTATGCGGCCACTGTCGGTCTGGAACAGGCGCGTAAGGATGTGCCGTTCTTTATCC
>JAIOHO010000189.1 GCA_019912905.1 Anaerolineae bacterium | reverse complement strand
GTTCAAAGGCCACGATCTGCTCGGCAGCCACCGCGAAACAGGCCGCTATCACGTCTCGATCCTCGACGATCACGACATGGTCGGACGCGCCAAGCAGCGTTTCGCGGCGGGTAACACCCTGCCCAGCCGCTGCGATCAGGTCGCTCACGCGGTCGGTGCGCAGCTGACGACGCTGGGCATCCCCTGCATCTATTACGGCACCGAGCAGGCGCTGAACGGGTCGCAGGCCGATCATGATTATTCGGTCGAGCCGAACCTGAGTTTTGAAGATCGTTACATCCGAGAAGCGATGTTCGGCGGCACCTTTGGCGCATTCGGGACGGCAGGCTGCCACTTCTTTGACGCGGATCATCCGACCTACCTGCGCATCGCCGCCATCGCGCGGGTGCGCAACCGCCAGGATCAGACCGGGCGGACGCTGCGGCGGGGCCGCCAGTACCTGCGCGAAACCTCCTACCTGGGGCGGCCCTTCGCCGTCCCCCCGGCGGGCGAGTTGATCGCCTGGTCGCGGATTCTGTTCGATCAGGAGGTGCTGGTCGCGCTCAACACTCATGCGACCGAGGCGCGCGGTGCAGACGTGACGGTCGATGCGGCCCTGCATCCACCGGGCACGACCATGGCCGTATGTTATCGCAGTGATTGGCCGGACAATCAGCTTCGGGGTCTGCCGCCCGATCAGACAGTTCCAGTCGAGAGTCGGGGGAATCGGGCGGTCGTGCGCATCGATTTACCGCCCGCAGGGATGGCGATCCTGGCCTAGCCAGGCAGCCGTTCGTCGACGTATTCGGGCGGTTCAGTGTGGATGGTCACCCGCTCGACCAGCGGCACGTTGACGCGCAGCAGCATTTCGGTGTTTTCGGCCACGCGATGAGCCGCCTCGACGGTCATCTGGGGCGGCAGCGTGACATGCATACTCACGCCGAAGCCTTCCTGAAGGGGATAGACGTTAAAATGGTGCCAGTCCAGGTCAGGATATTCACGGCCTAACACCTGGCGCACCAGCGCCGTGATGCGCGCACTCTGTGTGATGACGCCCGTATCGCGCACCGGGTTTGTGGTGTCATCCAGCGCCGGTTCGATGTGCGTAATCACGTCGGCAATATCGGGAAGGGCTTCCTTGACTGCCCGCTCAAGCTGGCTGACTTTCTGGTGCGCAACTGCCAGGGTCTGGCCGGGAGGCACCTCGACGTGCATTTCCAGCATTTTGCCGCGCGGCGAGTCGCTGACCACGACCTCGTGGGTCGTCAGAGCCAGCGCGTCGGCCTGGGCACGAGCGGCCAGGGCATAATTCTGCTCCCGGGCCGAGTCCGGCGCGAAATGAATCTCAATTTCCTGGATGCCGCTCAGGTGCTGCTGTAAATGCGACCGGATGGCCTCGCCGATGGCCGCCGTCTGTCCTGCCGTCATTTCCGGCGCAACCTGGACGTCGATGTCGATATAAGCGGCGTCCGCAGAACCCCGACTGCGCGCGCGCAGGACGTTCTCCACCGCCGGAACTTCCAGTACCTGTTCGGCCAGTTCCTCCGGCTTGTACGGCGCGGTATCGACCAGCACCCGTCCGGTCTGCCGCAGGATTTTGAGCGCGGCCCGGCCAATGAGGATCGTCACCAGCAGCGCCGCCGCGACATCGGCCCAGTGCCAGCCAAAGGCCACCACCAGCACCATGCTCGCCAGCACCGACAGCGTCACGAACACATCTGCGCCGGTGTTGGCCGCATCCGCCAGCAAAATCTGCGACTCCAGCCGCCGACCCTGCCGGACCTGATACCGATTCACCCCCACATTGATCACCAGCGTCGCAATCATGACCCCGAACGCCAGCGGGGTGATCTGCGGCGGTTCCCCCCCGCTCAACCGCTCCAGTGCCCCCTGGATGATTTCCCAGGCAGTGAGCAGCAGCATCGTCCCAATCGCCAGCGCCGCCAGCGTTTCATAACGCGCGTGTCCATAGGGATGATCGTCATCCGGCGGCTGAGAAGCAACCCGCATGGCGATCATCCCGACAATATTGCCGGAGCTGTCGATGACGGAATGCAAACCATCGGCGGTAATCGCCAACGCGCCGGTCATCAGCCCGATGACGATTTTACCAGCGGCCACCACCAGGTTGAGGACTAAGGTAATGAGCAGGACGCGGCGGACCTGCTGATTGCGACTGTCTGAGTGCACGCGCAATATCCC
>JAIOHO010000188.1 GCA_019912905.1 Anaerolineae bacterium | reverse complement strand
TCCATATACATGTAGCGATCCACCGAAATCTTGGGCGGGCGCGAGTCCAACTGAAGTGGATTCTTGCCTTCTTTTTCCAGATCCGGGTTGTAGCGGTACAGCAGCCACTGGCCGGATTCGACTGCCGCCTTCTGGTTCTGCATGGCTGTGCCCATGTTGATGCCGTGGGCGATGCAGTGGCTGTAGGCGATGATCAGCGAGGGGCCTTCGTAGGCTTCGGCTTCGAGGAAGGCTCGCAGCGTCTGTTCATCGCGGGCGCCCATCGCGACCCGGGCAACATAGATATTGCCGTAGGTCATGGCGATCAGGCCCAGGTCTTTCTTCGCATTGGGCTTGCCACCGGCTGCGAATTTGGCGACCGCGCCGCGCGGTGTGGCCTTCGACATCTGACCGCCTGTATTTGAGTATACCTCGGTGTCCATTACCAGGACATTGACGTTGCGCCCGCTGGCGAGGACATGATCGAGGCCGCCATAACCGATGTCGTAGCCCCAACCATCGCCGCCGACGATCCAGACATCCTTCTTGACCAGCGCATCTGCCATGTTTATCAGGCGCTGCGCTTCGTCAGACTTCAATTCTGCCAGCTTTTCTTTCAGCAGCGACACACGCTCACGCTGTTCGTAGATGTCGGCTTCGGTACGCTGTTCGGCGCTCAGGATGGCATCGACCAGTTCCTGGCCGACCTGTCCGGCAAGCGCAGTCAGTTGCTCGCTGGCCTGCTGAACCTGTTTATCCAGGGCGACACGCATGCCCATGCCAAATTCGGCGTTGTCCTCGAACAGTGAGTTCGACCAGGCTGGTCCGCGCCCGTCGGCATTCTGCGTCCAGGGGGTGGTGGGGTGATTGCCGCCGTAGATCGACGAGCAGCCTGTCGCGTTGGCGATGACGGTGCGGTCGCCGAACAACTGTGAAACCAGTTTGAGATAGGGTGTCTCACCGCAGCCAGAGCACGCCAGGGAGAACTCGAACAGCGGCTGCTGAACCTGCTGCTGCCGGATGCTGTTGACCTTGATGTTGCGCCGGTCGAGTTCCGGGATTTGCAGGAAGTAATTCCAATTTTCGCTTTCTGGCGCGCGCAGCGGTGGCTGTGCTTCCATGTTGATGGCTTTGTGGCCGACGGCGGTTTTGCTCTTGGCGGGGCAGATGTCGACGCAGATGCCGCAGCCCGTGCAGTCTTCCGGCGAAACCTGGATGGTGTATTTCAGCCCGTTCCATTCACGGTCACGCGCATCGGTGGCTTTGAATGTTTCCGGCGCGCCTTCGAGGATGGCTTCGTCATAGGCTTTGATGCGGATGACCGCGTGCGGGCAGACCATAGCGCATTTGCCGCATTGGATGCAGACGTCCGGGTCCCAGACGGGGATTTCGAGCGCGATATTGCGCTTTTCCCATTGGGTGGTGCCGTTCGGGTAGGTCCCGTCGATCGGGAGCGCGCTGACAGGCAGTTGGTCGCCCTTAAAGGCGATCATCGGGCCAATCACATTGCGGACAAAATCGGGTGCCTGCGCGGGAACCGGAGGCAGGATTTCTGTGACGCTGGAGACTTGCGCCGGGACTTTGGCCTCGTGCAGGTGCGCCAATGTGTGATCGACTGCGTTCAGGTTCATCTGGACGATGCGATCGCCCTTGCGCCCGTAGGTCTTACGGATCGACTCTTTGATTTCTTCGATGGCCTGGTCACGGGGCAGGACGCCGGAAATGGCAAAGAAACAGACCTGCATGATCGTGTTGATCAGCCGACCCATGCCGCTGTCCTGAGCGACTTTGTAGGCGTCGATGACGTAGAACTTGACCTGCTTATTGACGATATGCTCCTGCATCACTCGCGGCAGTTGATTCCAGGCTTCGCTGGGGTCAAAGGCGGTGTTAAGCAGGAAGGTGCCGCCGGGGACGATATTTTCGAGCATATCGTAACGCTCAAGGAAAATCGGCTGGTGGCAGGCGACGAAGTTGGCTTTGTCGATCTGGTAGGTCGAGTGAATGGGCTGCGGGCCGAAACGCAGATGCGAAACGGTGGTGCCGCCCGATTTCTTCGAGTCGTAGACGAAATAACCCTGAGCGTGATTGTCGGTGTTTTCGCCGATGATCTTGATGGAGTTCTTGTTGGCACCGACGGTTCCATCCGACCCCAGGCCATAGAACAGCGCGCGAATCACGGTGTCGGATTCTGCGGAGAAGTTGGGGTCGTAATCCAGGCTGGTGTGGCTGACATCGTCCACAATGCCGACCGTGAAGTGATTCTTTGGATTGTCGAGCGCCAGGTTGTCCAGCACGCCCTTGACCATCGCCGGGTTGAATTCTTTGGAGGACAACCCGTAGCGTCCGCCGACCACTTTTGGCATCTGGTTCAGTCGGCCCGCCGCAAAACTTTCAAAGATGGCGTTGACACAGTCGAGATAGAGTGGTTCGCCCGCGCCGCCAGGTTCCTTTGTGCGGTCGAGGACGGCGATGGCTTTGGTTGTCGCCGGGAGCGCCGCCAGGAAGTGCTCGGCAGAGAAGGGCCGATACAACCGGACCGAGATCATGCCGACTTTTTCGCCGTGTGCGTTGAGATAGTCGATTGTTTCCAGGGCCGCTTCCGCGCCGGACCCCATCAGCACAACGACGCGTTCGGCATCGGCTGCGCCGTGATAATCGAACAGGTGATACTGCCGCCCGACCAGCGCCCCAAACTGATCCATCGCCTTCTGGACGATGGCGGGGCAGGCGTCGTAGAACGGATTGACCGTCTCGCGTGCCTGGAAATACACATCCGGGTTCTGGGCCGTGCCGCGAATGAAGGGATGTTCGGGGGACAGCGCGCGTGACCGGTGCGCCTGAATCAGATCAAGGTCGAGCATGGCGCGCATATCGTCGTCAGACAGCAGTTCGATTTTGTTGATTTCGTGAGAAGTCCGAAAGCCATCGAAAAAATGGAGGAATGGAACGCGGGCTTCCAGGGTGGCAGCCTGAGCGATCAAAGCGAAGTCGTGGGCTTCCTGCACCGAATTGGAGGCCAGCATGCCAAAACCTGTGCCGCGTACCGCCATGACATCACTGTGGTCGCCGAAAATTGACAGAGCTTGTGCGGCCAGCGACCGTGCCGCGACATGAATGACTGCTGAAGTCAGCTCACCCGCGATTTTGAACATATTGGGCAGCATGAGCAGCAGACCCTGTGACGCCGTAAAGGTGGTGGTTAGCGAACCGACCTGCAATGCGCCGTGCACTGCGCCAGCCGCCCCCCCTTCACTTTGCATTTCGACGACCGTCGGGATGGTGCCCCAGATGTTTGCATTTTCTTCCGCCATCCAAGCGTCCGCCCACTCACCCATCGGTGAAGATGGCGTGATGGGATAAATCGCGATCACCTCGTTGGTCCGGTAGGCGACGTAAGCGACCGCCTCGTTCCCGTCGAGCGTGTGTATGACGCGCTGTGACATTATCTAGCTCCTAAGAATGCTAAACCTCAACGATTCTGTTGTACCTGATAACTGGAATCGGCTCACCCGATGTTCCTCGCGGTTTTGGGTGAGGAATATCACAAGACGCGGCGCAGCCCCCTTCATATATTTTTCAGACGGCCTTATCACTCCTGATCTGCTTTCCTGGATATAGTGAAAACATATCGTTATATTAAGTAATAGGCGGGGAGCGATCGTATGGAATATGAACTTCATGCGATTTCGGAGGATCTCATTTTTGTCCGGTGGCTGCACGACCCCACCCCGATGGCCGAAAATGCGTATCTGAGCTTGCTGGAAATGCTGCTTGATGAGGCCTGTGAGCCGCTGTACCTCATTGTGGATGTGCGGGACGGCCAGCCCACATCACCGCGTATGCTGCGCCGCGTGGCGGAACTGAGTCAGCATCCCTATTTTGGCGGCAGTGTATCCTATGGTCATAAGGCGCACGCCAGCGCGCATCTTGAAGCATTCCGACGCAGGGCTGTCCCTGGGCACCATGAGGATATGGTTGAGACGGTGGGGCATGCGCTTGACTATCTGGACAGGCTCAAGCCAGGGGTGACCGCCCGAATCGATCGTGGAGGGCTGGAGCTGCTGTACGGCTACGGATCGGTGGCCGCCCACTGAACTTCGAGTCGCTCCCATCCGTCGTCCAGCCGGTTTTGGGTTTCCTGCCAGGAACGCACCCCGCTGGTTGCATCGGCGGCTTCGACACAGCACGCCCCCACCGCGCAGGCCCAGCGCAACGCTTCTTGAGGGGGCAGACCCCGTAAGAGCGACGCCAGGAATCCCGCGATTGCCGCGTCCCCTGCGCCCACCGTACTGGCGACCTCTGCCGCAAACGGCGCATGCCAGCCTTCGTAGTGCGACCATTCCGACGATCGAAGCGGAAACTGGTCCGTCAGATGCTGCACATCCTCGGCGGTTTTCAGATAAAATCCCATCGCGCCGAGCTTGAGTCCCACCACCGTAGACCCCATCGCCAGCAGTTCGTCAGCCAGCCCGCTCAGATAAGGGCGGGTGATGTGGCCGAGCACGCGGCCCTGCCAGCGGTCGAAGTCGGCGCGGCGCACCATAAACACGATTTCTTCGATACTCGGCAGGAACACATCGACATAAGGTAGGGTGCTCCGCAGAATCTTCATCCAGTCCACCTGTCCGGCAGGGCCATCCGGGTCCGGCAGGGCCATGTCCAGCGAGGTTACGACGCCCGTCGCACGGGCCTGACGGTAGATCGCGGTGAGCTGCTCGCCATCCCGTAGCATCAACCGGGGCAGAATGGGGGGATAACCCAGGTGAAATAAGCGTGCCTGGCGCAGCAGGTCGAAGTTGATATGCGATGCGTCAAAATGGGCGTTCGTGCCAGTGTGATGCAGGAAGATGCGGTCCGCGCGGGCTGGCGACAGCACGACTGAATACGAACTGGCCTGGCCCGGTTGGGTGCTAATCAATTGGCCCAGGGTGGGATCGCGCTGATTCAGCAGGGAGATGATAGCCTGCCCGATCAGATCATCGCCGACGGTCGCCATCAGCCGCACATTAACGCCCAGACGGTGCAGTGCCAGCCCCGTGTTCGATACTGCGCCGCCCGTGCCAAAGGTCATCGGTCCCACATCAAACAGCTTGCCCGGCGTGGACAACCCCTCCAGCGGGACATTGTCCATCTGCGGGATGAAGTCGATACAAAGATGCCCGCTGACGATCGTATCCACAGAATTAGTCACCATTCAATCCTTTTGCCACAAAGCATATTGCCCATTCTTATTCCAGGTCCACGCGAATAAGTTCTTTTGAGTGTGGAGCGCACTTGCCGGTTCCTCAGCACCGGGCACTCAGTACTTTTCATCTGAACCTGGCGTTCCGTTCAACTGCCCGATGCTACGGGAGCCACGCTTCGATTCCTGTGAGATTCGAGCGCGGCAGTCAAAATCAGATGCTGCTGATGCGTTTCCTCCGGGGTGGCGCAGTAAAATGGCTGCATCATCCCTTCGCGTCCGTGCGCCAGTTCATCACAAAACGCTGCCCACATTTGCAGCAAACCATCTGAAAACCCGAACTCGAAGATGCCGCCGGTGATGGCCGGGTAGAGCGCTTCATAACCCATGTCCAGCATATGCCACGCCTGTTCGCCGCCGGCTGTATAGGGCAGGGTGCGCAGCGTCTTGTGAAATTTGGTGGAGTACTCGATACTGAATTCTGTACCCAGAATGCGGATATACCAAGTGTTGGCCTCTCCCGGTGCGATGCGGTAGGTCCTGATGGTCATCGGGAACGTTTGCTCGCTGCTTTCGACATCGCAGACCAGGGTAGCGTTGTCCCAGGTTTCACACGGCACCATCTCGCCGTGCGCGTTGGGACGCTGTGTCACGATATTACTGAGCATGGCTCGAAGGCTGACGGGCAGCCACCCGGCCCGAAGTGGGATATGCAGCGGGTGCATCCCCAGGTCGCCCATGCAGCCGTATTCGCCGTTCTTGTCGATCATGCGTTTCCAATTGATGGTCTTATTCGGGTTGAGGTCGCTGCTGTGCAGCAGGCCGCATTCAACTTCGATGATCTTGCCGAAACGACTGGCCTGAATCGCCTGAAAAACGCGCTGCGGGCCGGGGAAAAAGGGAAACTCCGATGAGCAGCGGACGAGGACATTTGGCTGTCGTTGAATCTCACTGAGAATCGCTTCATTGGCAGCCAGATCGATGCCAAACGGCTTTTCGCCGAGCAGATGTTTCCCCGCCCGGATGATGTCGATGAACACCTGCTGGTGCAGATGATGCGGCACGGCACAGTAAATCGCGTCGATTTCGCGGCTGTTCAGCAGGTCCTGATAGTTGGTTGTCTTGAGCTGGATCGTCTCGAAGTTTGACTCGAACCAACCGAACATCTTTTCATTGGTGTCGCAGATGCCGGTGATGACCGGCACAAAATCGAGATTCAGCAGGTGGCACCAGCGCGCCGCTGCGCTGCCGAATTCCCGGCCCATCAACCCCAGGCCGATGACACCAAAACGGATTGGTTTGCGTTTGTCAGTCATGGATTGGCCCTGTGTAACCACATACCCCGGTACGCGGCGAGTTCACAACGGGTAATGAAAATTCATCGCTGAAGTCCGGGCACACCTGCTCGTGCCTGGGCGCGCAGTCATCGCACAACCAGCCTTCAGGTGAATAACTGTGGACCGGGCAGATCACGGTCGCCAGCTTTTTCTGGCAGAGGCCGCACAGAATCGGAGGCGGGTCGTTGCGAGCCATGATCGTGAGCCAGCCCTTTTTCAGAATACCCTCGCGTGCGCCCATCACTTTGAGCACAAGCTCGGTGGTGCTGCCATAATCATACTCGTGTTCGAATACCATCCCAGGCTGCAAGACATCGCTCAGTCTCGCGGATAAATCTTCTTCATCGAAATCTTCCATCGGATAAATCGAATAACCCTGTCCATCGATCGTGAAGCGGCTGAGGTGGCCGCAGCATTCCAGCCAGATGTCTCGCAGGAATTGGTCGAGGTCGCGCAGTTTCTTGCTGGCATCCACCTCCAGATGCATCCAGTAGTCAATTTCGTAGCGACCTGTCACTGTGAGATGCAGGAGTGTTTTCGGTTTTGATCTTCCAGCAGGGGCTTCGGCTTCAATGGCTGCTTTTCGGCTTTTGCAGGCTTTCAGATGTCTGGTCATGCCCGATTTCGCAATGGTCTGGGCACAATAGACGCACTGGCCTTTCGACACAAAACGCTTCGCCTCATTGTCCATGGTCCTACTCCTTCAAATAGGCTTTCGCATCGGCAGGAGCTGCGCCATCGTGGACGACGGCCATCAGCGCGCGGGTCATGCCGGAGGGGTTGTCATGCTGGATGACGTTGCGCCCGTAGACGATGCCGCTGGCACCCTGCTGCATCAGAGTCTGGGTGCGCGCCAAAATTTCGTCGTCGGAGACGCGCCCGCCGCCGCGCACCAGCACTGGCTTGCCTGCTGCCATTTCAATAACGTGATGATACTCGTTCGGGTCATCGCATGGGTCTGCCTTGATGATATCCGCGCCCAGTTCAACGGCCTGGCGCACCAGGGCCATGATTTTATCAAGATCGCCATCGACCATGTAACCGCCGCCGATGGTGTTATCCTTCATCACCAGCGGCTCGACCATGAGCGGCATGCCAGCCCGTTCACATTCCGGTTTAAGCGCGTTGATGTTCTGGACGCATTGATAATAGATTTCGGGCTGGTTGGGCAGGTTAAACAGATTGACCACCACGCAGGCGGCATCGAGCCGGACCGCCTGCTCGACCGGGCTGCCGATCATGCCGCTGTACAGGAAAGAGGGCAGGGTTTTGCTGTACAGGTTGGCGATGTCGGTGCGCAGTACCAGAGCGGGTTTATGCTTGCCGGGGAGATTCTGGAGGATGGGCGCCTGCCCGATGCTGAGTTGAATAGCGTCCGGGTCGGCTTTCACCAGCACATCCACCACCTGATGCATATTCTCGATTCCGTTGAGAAAGCCGCGCTCCCCAAAAAAACCGTGATCGACAGCCACATCGAAACATTTTCCATCGGAAGCAAATAACCGATTCATGCGTGCGCTGATGCTCATCAAAGTCTCCTGGTAACCCACCTTGTTATCTCATTGCAAAGGGGTAAGAATATTGTCATGGTGAGTTTAAATCCTTCTCTGGGGCTGTCAAGTTATGACCATTGTGGGTATTGATTTTGGTGGGACGCGTTTGCGGGCAGCGCGCTTCGATGAACACTTAAATATGCTGGAGCGTGCCGAGACTCCGACACTGGCGCACGAGCCGCAGCAGGCAGTTATCCAGCGCATTCTGGATGTGGCACGGCAGGTGTGGCCGGATGACGGCAAGGTTGAGGCTGTGGGCATTTCTGCGCCGTGTCCGATGGCCCATACGGGCATGGTCGGCCATGCGGCGGTGGTGCCGGACTGGGTGGATGTCCCTCTGGCGCAGTGGGTGAGCGAGGCGTTTGGTGGGGTGCCGGTCTACATGGAAAATGATGCCAACCTGGGTGCGCTGGCGGAGTATCACAAAGGAGCCGCACGCGGCGCAAACCCGGCAGTGTATATGACCATCAGCACCGGAATCGGCGGCGGGCTGGTGATCGACGGCCAGTTGTTCACGGGCAAGAGCGGCCTGGCAATTGAACCCGGCCATAGCAAGTATCGCGGGCCGGATGGTCATATTTACAGCTTGCAGGATTTTGCTGCCGGGCCGGGTATCGTGAGGCTGGCGCGACTCAAACTGGCCGAAACCGCGAAAGAATCGCAGCTTCGTGAAAGCGGTGAGCTGACCGGAAAGCGAGTGGGTGAAGCGGCTCAGGCAGGCGACCCAGTAGCCTGCGCAGTCATCGAAGAGGCGGGCTGGTGGCTCGGCCTGGGGTTAATCAACGTCGCCCTGATGTGCAACCCTGAGGTGATCGTGCTGGGCGGCAGTGTGGTCATGGCGCTGGGTGATCTGCTTCTGGACCCTGCCCGCCGCGTGATGGCCGAATATGTGGTGGACCCGGCCTTCTATTCCGATGATCTGCTCCAACTGGCGCATCTCGGTGACGATGTGTGTCTGATCGGTGCCGCATCTTACGCCCGCGATCGTTCTTCGGCACTTGCTCAGGCGCAGCTCAAGTAGCCTTAAGCCGCGTGAGTTACACTCATCATGAAAATCAAAGGGAGTAACCCACGTGACCCTCAACATGCCCTCCAGCATTCATACGAAAGTCTTTGAACACTGCTCGATCATTCCGACCACGATGGCCGCAATGATCGCGTTTCATGAAGACCCAAAGGCTCTCAACCGCCTGACGCCGCCCCCGCCGCTGATGTTCATGCAGGTGCTGCGCGATGACCGCACCTCACTCACCGATGGCGAACTGCTGTTCCGCCTGTGGTTTGGTCCGCTGCCGGTCCGCTGGCTGGCGCGCCATGAACCAGGGCCTACGCCAACTTCTTTTGCCGACCGGATGCTGGAGGGGCCGATGGGTTACTGGGAGCACCAGCACATTTTTCGGGATGTTCCTGGCGGTGTCGAATTGACCGATCACGTTACCCTGGGGCACAAACCCGGCCTCGTGGGTCTCCTTACGAGGCTCGTGTTCGATGGGTTTCCCCTGCGACTGCTGTTTATCTATCGACACTTCCGCACCCGGCTGGTCCTCCGACCGTCATCCACTGCTTCGTGAATATTAAGCGCGGATTCATGATCGCCTGCTACGTTTAGCCCGTTTTGAACGAGTTGTATGCAGCGGGCTGGGGAATATGAGCAATTTTACATCACCGCAGATCATCATCATCGGCGCGGGCATCGGCGGGCTGACGGCTGCGGCGCTGCTGGCGAAAGCCGGTTACCGGGTGGTCGTCCTGGAAGCGCAGACTTATGCCGGGGGCTGCGCGGGGACGTTTGTCCATCAGGGCTACCGCTTTGATGCCGGGGCGACCATCGTCGGGGGTTTCCACGCCAATGGGCCGCACGCGCTGGTCGGCAGGCTGCTCGATCTTGAATGGCCGGTGCGTCCGCATGACCCGGCCTGGGTCGTACATTTACCCGACCGCGAAATTGCGCTGACTCAGGACAACGGTGATGTCGTGGCGCAATTCCCCCATACAACGCGCTTCTGGCGGGCGCAGAGTCATCTGGCGGATCTTGGGTGGCGCATGTCGGCAGCGGGTATGCCCTGGCCGCCCGGCGATCTGACGGAAGTGGCGCAACTTGTGCGGGTAGGGCTGAGCCATTTCCCTGCGGATGTGGCGATGGTGCCGCATGCGTTCGGCACGGTGGCGGATTGGCTTCGGCAGATGCGGCTCGACACGGACCGCACATTTCGCCGTTTTCTCGATGCGCAGCTTCTGATCTCCGCACAGGCCACCAGTGCCCAGGTGAATACGTTGTGGGGCGCAACGGCGCTCGATCTGGCGCGCCAGGGCGTCTATCACGTCGAAGGTGGCATTGGCAGCCTGGCCGAGACGCTCATTCACAAGATTCGTGCACTCGGCGGGGAGGTTCATTTTCGCCAGCGTGTGACGGGAATCGCAGTCGAGCAGGGCCGGGTGACCGGCGTGCACGTTGGTCTCGGAAAACACACTACAAAGACCGAATTTGTTCCGGCGGATTTTGTGATCGCCAACCTGACGCCGTTTTCCCTGAA
>JAIOHO010000187.1 GCA_019912905.1 Anaerolineae bacterium | reverse complement strand
GGTGGCGATCAATCCACCCCAGAGTCTGATCGGCCAGCTTGAAGAAAATGAGACCGGCCTGCTGCGGGCGATCAAGCGCATTCTGCCGACCGATGACGAGTCCAACGTGGTGCTGGTGATCGACCAGTTCGAGGAATTGTTTACCCAGGTGGAGGGTGAAAAAGCCCGCGTGCATTTCCTGAACAGCCTGCGCGCGGCATTGGAAGACCCGCATGGACGGCTGCGGGTGATCGTCACCATCCGCGCCGATTTTTATGACCGCCCGCTGCAATACGAGGCGCTGGGTGAACTCATGCGCCGCCAGACCGAGGTCGTGCTGCCCCTGTCGGCGGCGGATCTGGAACGCGCGATTTCCGGCCCGGTCGAGCGGGTCGGCGTAACCCTGGAGCCGGGACTGGCCCAGGCGATTATCGACGATGTAGGCGAACAGCCGGGCACGCTGCCGCTGCTGCAATATGCGCTGACGGAACTCTTCGAGCGCCGCACCGGGCGGCTGCTCACGTTGGAAGCCTATAAAACCATCGGCGGCGTCACCGGCGCGCTGGCCCGCCGCGCCGAGGAATTGTATCAGGGCTTCGCGCCGGAAGAACGCGAAGCGGCTCGTCAGCTGTTCCTGCGGCTGGTCACGCTCGGCGAGGGGACGGAAGATACCCGCCGCCGCGTGCGCCGCACCGAATTGGGGACCGACCCTCACCTGGATACGGTGATCGAGACCTTCGGGCAGTACCGACTGCTGACGTTCGATCGTGACCCGCAGACGCGCGGCCCGACGGTGGAAGTCGCCCATGAAGCCTTGATCCGCACCTGGGAACGGATGCGCGACTGGATCGAAGAAAGCCGCGAGGATCTGCGCATCCAGCGCCGCCTGACCACCGCCACAGCGGAGTGGGTGACGTCCGGCCACAACCCGGACTTTCTCGCGTCGGGCACCCGGCTGGATCAATTCGAGGAGTGGAGCAAAGTCACTGCGCTCACCCTCAATCAGGAAGAACAGGCTTATTTGCAGGCCAGCATCGCCGAGCAAGCTGCCCGGCGCGCGCGGGATGAAGCAGTGGCCCGCCGCGTGCAGAATCTGGGGCGAGCAACCGCCATTCTGGTGGTCATGATCGTGATCGCCATCGTCACCACGGTGATCTTTCTGAATCAGGCCACCACCTCCCAATCGCGGGCCAACGACGCCCAGACGCAGGTGGCCTTCGCGGGCGAGACGCTCACACCGGTCCAGGGAACGATCTCGGTCGCTCAGGCGCAGATCGAGAACGTTGGGCTGACGCTGACCCCGGTGCAGGGGACTGCGCTGGCCGCCCAGAATGCCGCCAATTCCGCCAACGCGCTGGCAGGCACGGCGCAGTCGCGGGTAGAAAGTGTCGGCGCGACCCTGACGCCGCAGCAGGCGACGGTCATTGCTGCGCGGGATTTGTTTAACAACGTGGGCATGACGCTGACCCCGGTCCAGGAAACGGTGGCAGTCGCGCAGGCGCAGGTGGAGATGGTCGGCGCGACCCTGACTCCGGTACAGGCGACGGTCCTGGCGGCGCAGCAGGATGCGCTCCAGGCCAATGTGCTGGCCGGGACCGCCCAGGCGCGGGTCGATACCATCGGGGCGACGCTGACCCCGGTGCTTGGCACGGCGGTGGCCGCCCAGAATGCCGCGCGCGAAGCCAATGCCATCGCCTCGACTGCTCAATCGCAGGTCAATGCCGCCCAGCAGCAGATCGAAAGTGTCGATGCCACGCTGACGCCGCAGCAGGCGACGGTCATCGCGGCTCAGGGCCTGTTTGATAATGTGGGCCTGACGCTGACCCCGGTGCAGGCGACGGTGGCTGTGGCCCAGCAGCTGGTGGAAAATATCGGTGCGACGCTGACGCCGATTCTCGGTACGGCGGTCGCGGCCCAGAACGCGGCGATCCAGGCCAACGCCCTGGCAGGCACGGCCCAGGCGCAGGTGGACAGCGTGGGCGCGACTCTGACTCCCCAGCAGGCGACCGTGGTGGCCGCGCAAGCGCGAGTGGAAAGTGTCGGCGCGACGCTGACGCCGCAGCAGGCGACGGTGGTGGCCGCGCAGAGTTTGTTTAACAATATTGGTATGACGCTGACGCCGGTGCAGGAGACGGTGGAAGCGGCCCAGGCTCAAGTGGCGATGGTCGGCGCGACCCTGACCCCGGTGCAAGCGACGATCGTCGCGGCGCAGGAAGATGCTCGCCAGGCCAATTTGCTGGCAGCCCAAGCGCAGGCTCAGGTCGAGATGGTCGGGCAGACACTGACCCCGGTGCCGCTGACGCTGACCCCCGTGCAGGCCACCCTCGCCGCTGCCCAGAGTCGAGTCGAGCAGGCCAACAGCCTGGCCGAGGCCGCACAGACTCAGGTGGCGGACGCGCTGCTCCAGGCGTTCAATGCCGGGGCGACTCTCACGCCGCAGCAGGGGACGGTGATTGCGGCTCAATTGCAGATCGACAGTATTGGTGCGACGCTGACCCCGCAGCAGGCGACCGTCGCCGCCGCGCAGCAGCAGATCGAGATGGTCGGCGCAACGCTAACCCCGCAGCAGGCGACCGTGGCCGCCGCGCAGATTCTGGTCGATAACGTCGGCACGACCCTGACCCCGGCCCAGGCGACCATCGCAGTGGCCCAGGCTCAGCTCGCCGAAGTGGGTCTGACGCTGACGCCACAGCAGGCCACGATCGCTGCCGCCCAGTCGCAGGTCGAAAATGTGGGCCTCACGCTGACGCCGCAGCAGGCGACCGTTGTGGCCGCGCAGCTGCTCAACGAGAATGTGGGCATGACGCTGACCCCGGTGCAGGAAACGGTGGTGGCGGCCCAGGCTCAGGTCGAGATGGTCGGCGCGACGCTGACCCCGGTTCAGGCCACCGTCGTGGCGGCGCGCAATGATGCCGACAGCCTGTCCTTGGCGGTCAGCGCGGAACAGGCCGTCACCAACGGCAATTACGATCTGGCGCTGGCGCTGATTCTCGAATCGATCCGCCTGAATCCCAATCTGACCCAGGCGCAGCGCTCGCTCAACCAGATCGCCTTTAACAGCCCGCGCCTGAACTTTGAAAGTGCCGGGGTGGTGAAATTCAGCCCGACTACCCGCGTGATGGCGGTCAGCGACGGCACCGCCGTCAACGTCTGGAACGTCGAGACGCGCCAGCAGATCGACCGGCTGGAAGGGCACGCCGGGCAGATTACCGACCTGGCCTTCGGCCCCAACGGGCAGTACCTGGCGACCGCTTCGCTGGATGCCACCGCAATCCTCTGGGATGTCAGCCGCTGGCAGGTGGACGGACAGGCCGCGCAGCTCTATCAACTGACCGGGCACGGTGCGGCAGTCAACGCGGTGGTTTTTAACAACGACAGCACCTTCCTGCTGACCGGCTCGGATGATACCAACGTGATCCGCTGGGACGTGCGCTCCGGCGCAGAAATCCAGACCTATGGCGGCCAGCCCTGGCCGGTGAAACAGCTCGAATATGCCGAAGGGGGCCGCGACTTTTTCGCCTGGACCGACGCCAACGGTACGCGCATCCTCAACCTGTGGAACGGGGCCAGCGGCAACCGCATCTTCTCCGATGATCGCCTGGTCTTCGAGGAATTTTCGCCCAACATGCGCAATGCCTTCCTGGGCGGCATCAACACGCCGCTGCAAATCTACAACGCGGCCAACCGCCGCCTGGACCGTGAATTCACGCGCGGCTTTAACTGGGTCAATGACACGGCCACCAGCGAAGCCTTCCGACCCTTTACCGGCGCGGAAGTGCTGATCGGCATCGAATCCAACACGGGCGATAACCGGCTGGTGCTGGCGGACGTGGCGCGCGGCGAGGTGATCCGCCAGTTCCAGGGCGACGGGGCGCGGCGCGTCAACGGGCTGGCCTTCAACCCGGATGGCACGCTGGCGCTGTCGGGCAACGGCAATCAACTGGTGCTGTGGGATGTCGAAAAAGGCATCGCTATCCGGCGGCTGACCGCCCATAACGATCTGGTAGCCGACATCCAGTTCAGCGCCGATGGCCGCTATGCCCTGTCGAAATCGCGCGATAACAACGTGCGCGTCTGGGACATCACCAGCGGCGACAGCGCCGAAGTCATGCGGCTGCGCGTGCCGGTGGATATTCCCGACCGGGCCAGCCCGCACATCCCCGGTTTCCACCCGCTGCGCAACACGGCTTACGCCGGGGTGTGGATCGACCTGTTTGAATGGAGCCTGCAAACCGGCCAGCATACGGGCACCGTCTCGGTCGGCGCGCCGATCAAACGCACGTTATACAGCCCCAAAGAACCGCGCGTTGTGACCATTCTGGAGAACGTCGCTATTCTGTGGAATCTCGACGCCGGGACGCAGGGCCTGATCGACCGCTTTGCCAACAGCAACGACCTGTTCAGCGGCGCGGGAGCCTACAGCCCCAACGGGGATTGGCTGGCGCTGGATGGCCGCCAGTTTATCTACGTCTACAATATGACCACCCGCCAGCGTATCACCAATATCAGCAAACCGGCGCTGCCTGACGGGTACGTCTTTACCAGCCTGGCGATTTCGCCGGATGGCACCCGCGTCGTCGGCTCGACCGGCAAGCCAGATGAGGCGGAGGCTCCGTCAGGAGATGTCATCGTCTGGGATGCGACCAGCGGCGCAGAACTGCTGCGCTTCCCGGTGGAGCACACCCGCACGATCAACAGCGTGGCGATCAGTCCCGATGGGCGCAGCGTCCTGACGGCCTCGGATGACAACACGCTCATTCTGTGGGACCTGGAATATGGTCAGGTGCTCAAACGTTTCGCCGGGCACACCGACGATGTGAACATCGGCCTGTTCAGCCCGGACCCCAGCAACCCGTTCATCATCTCGGCGTCGGATGATGCCAGCATCATCATCTGGGACCTCAACAGCGCCCAGCCGCTGCGCCGCTTGCAGGGTCAGGGTGAGCCGATTATCGGCCTCAACCTCAGCCCCGATGGGAAAAGCATGATCTCCGCCGGGCGCAGCAACACGATCATCACCTGGCGCATCGAAACGCCGCAGCAGATCATCGACTGGGTGCTGGCGAACCGCTATGTCAAGCCGTTTACGGCGGATGAATGCAACCAGTACAATGTTCGCAACTGCAACGCGCAGACTCTGATTCCGACGGCGCTGCCTGCCAGACCGACAGACTCGTTCCTGCCGACGTTCACGCCGGAAGCGCTGGACATCACCGCCACGCCGATCCCGCAGGCGCTCAAATCGTTCGCCACCAACACTGGCAGCACCAACGTCAACGTGCGCAGCAGCGACAGCGTGGATGCGCCCATTGTCGATGTGCTGCGGGTCAACGAGCGGGTCGAAGTCCTGGGGATCAGCAGCCGGGGCACGGGCTGGTATCAGATCATCCTGCCCGATGGACGGCTGGCCTGGGTGTCCGGCTCGGTCGTCAGCGTGGAAGGCAGCGCCGCCAATATCCCGCAGGTCGCGCCGCCGCCTGTGGTCTCTCAACCCACGCGTGTGCCTGCCAGCAGCGGCGGTTCCGGTTCGACCGGGGGCAGCACGGGCAGCGGCAGTACCGAAGCAACCGAGGCCCCGCTGTACGATTGCAGCCGCTTCAAGCTGACATCGCCTATCGGCTACATCAACCCGGACAAGACGCCGTTCTACTGGGACGCGCTGCCCGGTGTCCAGGCCGAATACTGGCTGTCGATCTTCAACGAGCAGGGTCAGCCGGTCAAGATCGTTAACGCCGGCAGCAGCACCAGCACGACGGTCGATACCAGCGTAGCGGGCATCGGCACCGGCTTCACCTTCAGTTATGAGGTTAATGTCTTCGTTAACGGGGAGACGGTCTGTCCGGGGTCGGGCAGCGCAGGAACCCGCCCGGCGAGCTAACCCTCTATCTGAACACGGTTCTATGTCCGGGCAATTTATTACCCGGCAAGCGTCCAAACCCCTGGCGGGGGTGCCATCGTCCCAAAAGGGACTTGGTAATTTGCCGTCGATTTGAATCGGCGGCATCAGTGCAGCACTCAGCGCGATACGAGTCGATCTCAGGTGAAGGGGTACAGATGTGCAGAGTACCCCTTCATTCTTGATGCGGGTTTACCCGGTCTGCCGCAGCGAACCGATCGTCTGGCAGGCCGGGCAGGTGCCGTCGGGCCGGATGATGGCGTAGCCACCCTGGGGATCATCCTCTGTATAGACGTCAAAATCGACGTTCCAGATGATGACCAGCGCCACACGTTTCTGCTGGAAGCTGGCGATGGTGCTGATGGCATCGCGCAGCCACTCGGCCTGCTCCACCACGCTGGTATTGGCCGCCCAGTTGAAACTCTGCGGCAGCGGGCCGTATCCCTCCGGCGACAGATAGCCCATCTCGGAGAAACACAGCGGAACATCGAAGTTGAAGAAGGGCTGCGCCGCGCGCTGGAGCATGAGCGGCAGGTACTGCGTCGGGTAGAAGTTGCGCGGGTCGCCGCTGGTCGCGGTGGGCGGGACAATGCCCTCGTTGTAATGCACGCCGATGCAGTCGGCATAGCTGGCCGCGCCTGCCTGGGCCATGCCCGCATAGTAGCGGTCGTCGTTCCAGACCGCCGCCAGTCCGAATGCGCCTTCCGCGCCGGTCGGGGCTGGCGCGCCCGTAATCACCATGATTTCCGGGTCCACCGCTTTGATGGCCTCGTGTGCCTGGCGCAGCATCTCGACGTAGGAGGCCGGGTTGATCTGGCCGTTGGGCCATTCGCGGTCGATATTCTGCTCGTTCCACACCTGAATGGCTTCGGGACCCAGTTGGGCGATGCGGCCCAGGAAATCGGCAAACTGCGGGTAATAATCCGCGCCAAGCGCACCCAGCTCGTCTTTACTGCCTTTGACACTGAGCAGCACGTGGAAGCCGTTTTCGTGGCTGAAGTTGATGCGGTCACGCGCCACGTCGATCAGCGAGTCATCGCCGATGGTATAGGGAATCTGCCACTTCATCCAGGTCATGCCCGCCGACTGCATCAAGGTTACGGTGGAGTCCTTGAACTGGCTGACATGCCCGCCGACCGCCACTGGAAGCTGATTGACTGGGTTGGGCCGCGGGACGATAGCGGCAGCTTCTTCCGTCGCGGCAGGGGCCGGAATCGTGGGGACTGCCACTGTCACCTGAGCTTGAGGCGCGACAGTGGGCGCGGCCTGAACACTTTCGCCCTGAGGTTCGAGGGTGTTGGCGATGCGCAGCGGCCTGACCACCCGGTAGACGCTTTCGCCGGATTGCAGCAGCACGTGCAGCCGCAGTTGATAAAAGCCGTCGGGGAACGGCGTGGTATCCCAGGTCGCCAGCACGCCGTTGGTCACGGGTGCGCTGCTGGGCAGGCTGGCCGGTATCCAAAACGGCTCGACATCCGGGTTGGCGGGGTCAAAGACGGCCTGTTCGAGAAAATAACTCTGCAAATCAGGTGGATTCACGGTCCCGCCGATCACGACCGTCCCGGTCAGATGATAAACCGGCGGCGGCCAATCCAGGCGAATGCTGTCCTCCTGGGCGGTGGCAGGTAGGGCCAGGGTCAAAAACATCAGCAGGCTGAGAATCGTTTTGTACATCGTCATTTCCTGTAAGCTCGGTTTGGCCCTCATCCCCGCCTGATCAGAATGGCCGAAGCAGGGGTGAGGGCATTGTGGTTAGCTGCAATCGCCTTTGCGCAGGGTGTAATCGCGGATGGCGACGTTATCGCCCTCGTTGATTTCAGGAATCTGCGCCAGCGAATCGACGACCAGGGTCAGGCGGTGGGTCTCCTCAAAGTAGGTATCCACCGTCAGCCGCATGATGACGTCGAAGGTCTGGCCTGCCCCCAGCACCGGGAATCCGCCGCTGGTCGAGGCGGTCGTCGTGCCGGATGCGGCGTGCGTATCCTGAAGCTGAATCGTGCCGCTGGTTGAGGTGCTGCCGGTACCCGCATTCAGGACGCGCGCGGTGACCGTGAAGGTCTGTTTGCAGCGCGGCGGATCGGGCGAGACCGAAATGCTGTTGATCACCAGATTGGCCTGGGTCGTCGGCGTGGGAGTAGCGGTCGGCGGAGGCGGCGGCGGTGGTGCGACGCGCGGCACGTTGCGCAGGTCGCCGGTGATGCGCACCACGCTGGGGGCCACCCAGCCGCGCCTGCCGTTGGGCAGTTCGATCTGATACCAGCCCGAACCGGTATTGCTCAGGCCGACGATGGGCACGATTTCGCCCGTCACCAGACCGGCGATGACCGGGTAGAAAGTGCTGTCGCCCTGGCGGACGTTCGCGCCCGTGACGATCTCGGCGCGCGGTGTCAGGTCCAGCGCGGTCGGCGTCGGCACCAGCGTGGGAACGATCTGGTTCACCGGGGGAGCGGTCGATACCAGCGTGGGGATGATCTGTGCGGTTGGCGTGATCGCGAACGGCGGCGGATTGTTTTCGATGCGTACCGGGCTGACGACGACATATACTGGGCTGCCGCTGGTCACGTTGAGGGTCATGCGCAGTTCGTAAAGGCCATCCAGCGCGAGACTCGTATCCCAGGACCCCAGCACGTCATTGACCACGCGCGCAGTGCGCGGCAGCGTCGCCGGGAGCCAGGGGGCAATTTCGTTGGCACTGAGATCGCTGTTGAGCAGGCGATATTCGATGAAGTAGCTGGCTTGATTAGGCAGGTTGGCGGTGCCGCGCAGCTCGAAGGCCCCCTTCAGCACGTAGACCGGCGGCGGCCAGGTGATATTCGCGTTGGGGTCGGCGGGCACGCTCTGCGCGGATGCTGCCGATGTGATCATGAGCAGAAAGAACAAACCCAGAATGATTTTTTGTTTCATAAGAATCTCTGTCCTGTTCTGGTAGGAGGGGAGATCAACAGGACTCTCCCCTTCCCATGAAGCGCAAACCTGTGCTTACGGGTTGCTTAATTTGGCGGTGAGGTTGAAGTAGTTGTTGTTCTCGTTGACCTCGGCCACCAGGTTGTTGACATCGACCGCACAGTTGGCCGTGACGTTTTTACCGCCGCCTTCGTCCAGGCGCACGGTGAGGGCCACATCCAACTGTGAGAAGCCGCCCAACCCGTCGACGAAGGTGCTGTAGAATTTATCGACCGGCGTGAAGTTACAGGCCACCGAGAAACGCGGCAGGAACACCCCGCTGTCATTGCGCACGGTGACGATCGTCTGGAAGCTCTGGTCTTGCTTGATGTCGCGGTCGAAGCGGACGTTGGCAATCACGGCATCCGGCAGCTGCGGCGTGGGGCTGGCAATCGGCGTCGGGGTGACCGGCGGATTGATGCGCGGCAGATCGCGCATGTCGCCGGAGACATCAACCACACTCGGCGCAACCCAACCACGCCGTCCGTTGGGCAGCTCGATGTACCACCAGCCGGACCCGCTGCTGCTGCGACCCACCACCGATACCCGCTGGTTAACCACCAGTGAACCGATAATGTCATAGCTGGTGCTGTCTCCGGCGCGTACATTGCCGCTGATGACCGCAATCGCTTCAGGAACCAGGTTGAAGGCGGTCGGCGTCGGCACCAGCGTGGGCAGCGATTGGTCGGGGGCTGTGGTGGGGAAATTTGGCTGCGGTACCAGCGTCGGAATCACCATCGCAGTCGGCGTGATCGCGAACGGCGGCGGCGTGTTTTCGATCCGCAGCGGGCTGACGCGGGCGTGGACTGGCTGGCCGCTGCTCCCGGTGATCGTCAGCCGCAGTTCATAGGGGCCGTCTGGGGCCATGCCGGTATTCCACACGCCGAGTACATCGTCGTTCACCGGGCCGCGTGTCGGCAGAATGGCGGGTGTCCAGGCGAGGCTGTCGTCTGCCGGGGTCAGATCGTCGTTGAGGCGGCGAAATTCAAGAAAGTAGCCGGTCATGTCCGGCAGATTGGCCGTGCCCCGCACCTGAGTTTCGCCGCGCAGCACATACACCGGCGGCGGCCAGGTGACGTTGGCGTTGGGGTTGATCGGTTCGTTCAAAGGCTCGACCGATTGAAAACCTGCGGCTGTCAGCACAATGCCGAGCAGCAGGAGCAGGCGTCTTATTACAGGCATGAATCATATCCTCCGGTGTTCCGAGTCTCCTTTTTATGATACGGGATGTTGGCGGATTACGCACTGCGCCAGTAGTACGGTTTGCCTACGACCCACCTGACCCAGACCGGAACACCGGACACGCCGCGTTTCCGCATCGTGCAGGAGGATAAGCGATTCCAGAGGACGCGCGGTCAGGTCGTGGAATCGTCCAGCACGACCGCATAGACGGTCGTCTCGCCACTGGCGAACACCGCCTGGAGATAGGCGGCGCTGGCCGGGTCGAAGCTGCCGAGGGCGCGTTCTTCAGGTGAATAGATGACGTAATCGACGCCGAACGCTTGCAGGATCGCCTGCCGCTGGTCATTCGGGGTGGCGGCATTAAAAAAGGCATCGACATTGTCGGCTTTGGCGTAAAAATCGACCGTCTGCGCCCAATGCGCCAGGTACGCATGCGCGCCGGTCAGTGCCGGGACGAACTGGCCTACGGTCAGGCTGGAAAGGACCACATCGTCTGAATGCGCCTGGGTTTCCAGGTAGGTGTAGGCGTTCATGGTGTCGGTCGGCATAAAGTAAGGCGCTTCGGTGCGGGCCAGGTCGATGAAACGCCACCCCAGCAGATACACATTGACCGGGATCACCGCGAGGATCAACCCGGCGGCGGCGATGCGCACCAACTGCTCGCTCGCTCGGTTCCTGAACAGCCGCTTCAGCAGCGGCAGCACCCGCGTGTACAGGCCGATGGTCGCCAGGACGCCAGTCACGATCTGCCAGCCGCTGAGCAGGTGAATCTGGAAGTTCAGCGGCAGATAAACCAGGACGAAATGCGACAAAAACCAGGCCAGGATAAACAGATGCGTGTCATCACGATCTTTCCAGGGGGCGCGAATATCCAGCGCCCAGATCGCCAGCAGCCAGGCGAAGCCCATCAACACCGGCAGCAGGATCGGCGCGGGGGTAAATGCCTCGGCATTATCGAACTGCGACAGCACGGCGCGCATCACCGGATCAGCGGAGGTAATCAGAAAGGCTTGCAGCGCAGGCCACACCGACGCCAGCACCACGATCACGCCGAGCTTGAACAGATAAGCCGGGAAACGGCGGTCGCGTGTCCAGATCATCAGGCCGTACAGCCCAATCACCGGGTAAATGATGAGCATGTCATAGGCATGCTGGACACTCAGCAGCAGCGTCACGGCAGCAGCAGCCCAAGCGTAGCGTAGATTTTGCGAGCGCTGCCCCAGCAGCACCAGGCCAAAGATGACGGCGATCAACCCGGCAGCGATGGAAAAATGAGGGAAACCCAGCACGTTCAGAAACGTGTTGGGTTCTGATGTCTGAATGGAAAACAGCTTATCGAGCGGAATCTCCTGCTTCGTCAGATACTTCTCGATAACCCACATCCAGCCGAAGCCGCCGCCGACTGTGCCAACCAGGAAGGCGATCCAGCGCTTGGTGCGGCTGCGGAAGACGACCCCGCAGAAGAAGTAGGTCGCAGCCATGACGAACGCCCCGGCCAGCCAGCGGGTGATCTGGTACAAACCGGCATAATCGATCCCGGTCAGGACCTCCAGCCGCCCCAGTGTCCACCACAGGAAATTAAACAGGAGTGGGCTGCCGCTTTCCGGTGTGAGTTGATTGGGGACCAGCACCTGCGTCCGCGACTCGCGCATCCAGGAAAAATACTGGAAATGATCGGGGATATTGACCATGACGCCCATGAAATGTCTGTCCGGCGGCGTGCTGAGGTAGGCGAACACATACGGCAGGGCCGTAATCGCCAGAATTACGAGGATGAATGCGCCGACCCCGATCCATTCGCGCCGGGTAAACAGGGCGGTGCCCGCTTGATCGGTAGGTTTCGCAGCCAGGGGGAGGGGTGTCTGTACTTTAGCGACCATGTGCAACTGCCCTCTCTCGAACGACCGATTCGGCCAATGTCACCAACTGCTGGCCGATCATGCGCCAATCATAGTTGTGTTCGACGGTTTTGCGCCCGGCTGCCGCCAGACGTGCCCTCAAAGCGGGATCACCCAGCAGATTGCAGACTGCATCCGCCAGCGCCTGCGGCTCGTCGGCGATGAGGAGGTCCTCACCGGGGCACAGGTCCAGCCCTTCGGCTCCTTTGCCGGTCGAGATGACCGGGGTGCCCAGCGCCATAGATTCGAGGATCTTCAGCCGGGTACCGCCGCCATCTTGCAGCGGGACGACGGTGATCCAACTGGACTGGATGGCGGTCGCGACATCGGGCAGGTAGCCGGTGAACTGCACCCCCGGTGCGGCAGCGAGATCGCGCACGTCGATGCTCCCGGTGCCGCCGGTCACACTGAACCGCGCCTCTGGCACGCGCTGGCGGATCAGAGGCAGCACTTCCCGAATAAAAAAGGCGACCGCGTGGTAATTCGCGTCATAAGTCACGGCCCCGGCGTAAATGAGGCTGTTTGGAACTGGTTCGATTGTGCCGGGTTGGTTGGCGCTGGTATCGACGCCGTTGGCGATGACTTCGATCCGCGCACCGGGCGGCGCAATCCGCCGGATGCGGCCCTGCTCGGACTCTGAAACGACGGTGATGGCGGCACCCCGCCGGTGAGCCGTCCGCACGGCATTGACGACCTTCGAGACGGTGAGCTGCGCCCGCAGGCGACCGCCGGTTCCCTGGGCACGTTCGAGCTGATTGTAAAAGAGCGTGACTTCCAGTTCTTCGAGGATGGCTGGAAGGTGCGGCATGACGTCCAGATAGCGCAGGGTTCCCATCTGCGAGGCGATGATCAGGTCCGCTCCGGCCCCGGCCTGCTCGACCCGCGCGGCCATCTCCGGGCTGTAGGTATCGACCAGCGACCGCGGCCAGCGTGAAAAATAACCGAGCATGGCCCGCATGCCGCCGGGCTGGTAGGTCGGTTTGGGGACGACTTCCACCCGCTGGCAGAACGTCCGCATATGCGCGATCTGCTCCGGCGTGGCTTCGTCGGCCTCGGCAAACGACAGCAGGGTGACGTCATGGGCCGCCGCCAGGTGCCGCAGCAGGTTGTAGATGCGAATCTTCGAGCCGTTGGTGACGGGGTACGGCCACCACCAGGAGGTAAAGACAATCTGCATGGGCTTATGCCATCAAGGGTCCGAATTTGCCGGTGGAGTAGTCTTTGATTGCCCGCAGCATCATGCTGCGCAGATGCCGTCGATCCTGCCATTTGGGTCGCACCGACCAGCTTACAAATGTGCGCGCGTACTCGGCCAGGGTCAGAATCCAGGTCTTCAGGCTGGCATGGGTATCTCGCAGGAACAGGAGACGATTGCGCGTCATGTAGTAATAGGTGCGCGGAGAGGCAGCGCGGGCCTCGACCGAGATTTTGTGCCACATCATTGCCGCCGGGATGTGGGCGATCCTGAAGCCAGCGCGCGTCGCCCGCACACACCATTCTGTTTCTTCGAAGTACATGAAAAAACGGTCATCCAGCAGGCCGACCTGTTCCCAGATCTGACGCCGGGCCAGCAGCGCGCAGCCGGTGACAAAATCGACCGTGCGTGGTTCCGGGCCAAACTGCCCCTTATCATCCTCGTCGATCCCCAGCATATGGGTGGTGCCATGTACCCAGTCGATGCTGCCGCCTGCCGACCAGATAATTTCGGGCTGGTCATAATAATAGATGGTGGGGCCAACCACGCCGAGGGAGGGATCGCTTTCCAGCGCGCCGACCAGGACGTCGATCATGTCCGGCGCGACGATGGTATCGTTATTGAGCAGCATGATATAGTCGGCTCCCTGTTCCAGCGCATGTTGGATGCCGATGTTATTGCCGCCGGTAAAACCCAGATTCTGGCCGGTTTCGAGGACCGTGACGCGCGGGTAGGCTTCGCGGACGGCCTCCGGCGTGCCATCCGACGAGCCATTGTCCACCACGATGACGTGCGCGGCCAGATAGGTCAGATGCTGCAATGAACGCAGACAGTCGAGGGTATCCTCCCGGCTGTTGTAATTTAAGACGATGATACTTACATCGGGCTGCGTCATTACCAAATCGACCTTTTTGAAAATGAACTCTGGTTTTATCCTAGTCAAGCCCGCCTTACGTGTGGCTAAAGCTGCCTTGCAGTCCATCGGGCGGGAGGAATGAGGCCAAATGACGGTGACCATTGACCCTGCGACCGCCGCCCATGCGGTCCCGATTGCCGGCCTTAAGCAGCAGGTCTGGCCGCGCGAGACGACCGACGTCAGCCAGATCGCACGGGTGCTGCATGATCCGAATCACAGGACGCATGTGGCTGTCGAGGATGCTGGCCGGATCGTCGGATTCGTCGATTCGTTCTCGACTCGCCGGGCGGATGGCTGCCTGCGCTGGGAGCTGGACCTGCTGGCAGTTCACCCGGCCTGCCAGGGCCAGAAAATCGGGCAGCGGCTGATCCGCGCAGCCACGGATGCCGGATTTCAGATGGGCGCGGCGCTGGCCCGGGCGCTGGTCCAGATCGACAACCGCGCCAGCCAGGGGGCGCTTCAGCGTTGCGGCTATCGCCGGGATGACCGGGTACTTCAGCTGATGGTCTCAACACATTCCGTCGACTCTGAGGCTGTCCTGCCGGACGGCGCGGTACTGATTCCGGTGACGACGATGAATTACAGCGGCCTGTGGCTGGAAGGGGCGATCGACGCCCTCAGCATCCAGGCGGCGCAGGCCGTGCAAACCCGGGCTGCCGTCGATCTGGTCGGGACGCTGCTGCCGAGCGACTCGGATGATCTGCTTGCTCAGGCGGAGGCGCTCGGCTTTGGGCCGGTCGAGCAGTTCCAGTGGTGGGTGCATCCCCGGCCCTGACCCCACCCGCTGGGAGTCAGCGATATGGGGCCGTCGGTTACAGATCGTCCGGGCGGATTTCGGCATCAAGCGCGCGGCCTTCGCGGGTGATGATCTCCGGCAGGGCCTGCATGTCGGCCAGGGACGTGCGGAAATTAACCACGCACGACCGCAGCAGGTATTTGCCTGCGACGACGGCATTGGACAGGCTGACTTCACCGCCTGCCCCCAACCGCGTGAGCAGCGCGTTGTTCAAATCGTTCAGATAACTTTCGACCTTTTCCGAACCGGGTGTCAGGTCAGCAGGCACGAAGCGAAACGTCGTCACACTCAGGCCGAGTGTCACGGCTTCCAGTTCGGGGTGCGTGTCGGCCAGCCGGTACAATGCCTCGGCCAGTTGAATATCGTCAGCAATCATCTGCGCATACCCGGCGCGCCCCACCTGGCGCAGGGTCAGCCAGACCTTCAACGCCCGGAAGCCGCGCGAGTTCTGCGGGCCGTATTCGTAGTAGTTGATATGATTAAGATCGCTGCCGGTGCCATCCAGGTGATAATAAACGGGGTGATAGCTGAAGGCGTCAACCAGGGCTTTGGCATCGCGGACGAGGACGCATCCGGCTTCCAACGGCGTATACAACCACTTGTGTGGGTCGATCGCCACCGAATCGGCCAGGCTCAGGCCCTTCAGATCGGCGGGCGCATCCGGCAGGATGACGGCAGGCGCGCCGTAAGCCCCATCCACATGGAACCATAAGTCGTTTTCCCGGCAGATCGCGGCAATTTCCGGCAGCGGGTCGATGGCCCCGGTCGGCGTGGACCCTGCGGTGCCGACGACCATCATCGGGACACGACCGTGTGCCCGATCATCCGCGATGGCCTGGCGCAGCGCACTCAGGTCCATGCGCAGGTCAGCATCCGTCGGCAGCCAGCGGATCGAATCGGTCCCCAGGCCGAACAAGTCGGCAGCTTTCTGAATCCAGGTGTGAGTCTCGGCGGAGGTATAGACGCACAGGTGCGGCCCGTTCATCCCGGTGGTACGTACATCCCAGGGCGCTTTGGCCCGGCGCGCCGCCAGAAACGCCGTGAAATTCGCCATATTGCCGCCGCTGACCAGCAGCCCGCCGCAGTCAGTCGGGTAGCCGAGCAGTTCCGCGATCCAGCGGATGGTCTGCGCTTCGATCTCCGTCGCCATCGGTGCCAGCGGGCCGCCGCCAACATTCGGATTCACACTGGCGGCCAGCAGGTCTCCCAGCGCACCCAGCGGCGCTGCCGACGAGGTGATGTAGGCCAGAAAACGCGGATGACCGTTGAAGGTCGAATAATCGAACAGCAGACGAGCTGCCTCATCAAGCAGTGCTCCTGCGTCGGTCCCATGCTCCGGCAGTGGATTCTGAATGCCCAATGCTGACCGGATCTGGTTGGGAGTCTGGCTGGGCATGACCGCGCGTTCGGACAGGGTACCCATGAATTCGGCGATCGTATCCACCAACTGATGACCCAACCGGCGAAACTCGTCCGGTTCGATCTCGATTGGGGCGGCGCGGCGCACATCCGTCTTTCGATTCATCACATCCTCCTAGCGGTAAGTGTTGAACAAGCCTGTTGACTGCGAGGGCAGCAATTGGGCGCGGGCCTAGCCCGGTTGAGTCCGTCAATCGGTGATGAGCTTCTGGTCCGGGGCCGGCGGCGAATGGGCAGGTCAGCCTTTCACGTAGGATAATTTCTCGGCAATTTTGCCATCCCGCAGGCGCAGGACATCCACACCGCGAATACGGCCACGATCCGCGGGTCCGTTATCCCAGCGGTAAATCCAGCGCGATACCCCATGATCCTCCGTCACAAACACGTCCTCGAAGTCCAGCCACAGGCGCGGCGAAGCCGCAAAGATGGCGGCGAAGGCGGCCCGCACTGCTGGCTGACCTGCATAACGAGCACCATCCGGGGGCGGTGTGGTGTTTTCGAAGAGGCAGTCTTCGGTCATCAGGTTCATCACCGCATCCAGATCATGCCGGTTGAAGGCGTCATTGAACTGGACAATCACCTCCAGGCTGTCGGTGTGCGCCATCGGGACTCAGCCTTTGACCGCTCGCGCCAACTCGTCCTTGAAGACATGGATCTGCGCGGCATGTTCGCGTTTGTGGCCGTAAAACGTGTACACCAGGAAATCATCCAGGTCATATTCCGCGCCGTACCAGGGCAGCGCCCCCGCCCGGCGGCACGTTTCCGCGGGGATGCGCGCGATCAGCACCGCGTTCCGGGCAGCCGCATCCTTATACTCGTCCAGCACCTCGGTTGGGCTGTGCGGGCGGCGCTGGGCCACCTGATCGTCGTTGAAATGACCGGACTCCTGGGTGAAAAGGTCGAGCATAGGCGTCGCCCCACCATCCAGAAAGCTGTTGAGAATATCGGTCAGGACGAGTTCATAAGATGCCAGATGTGCGACAATGTCTTTGACCGACCAGACGCCGCAGACATCCGGTGTCTGCCACTGTGCAGGTGGTATGGTCTCCAATGCGCCTACCAGGGTGAGATGCCCATACTTTAAAATATCGTTGGCGTGCATGTAATCCCTCTTTTCTCCATACCCCATTATAGGCAATTTCTGTGGGGGCGCTGGCTATTGCCCCATTTAGTGGCCTGTATTATGCTTGTGGCGGTTTTGTGAAAAGCAAGGTTACTGACCATGCGTTTTGAAGATTTGAACTGGATGGATGTTGAGAGCTACCTCCGGCAGGACGACCGGATTATCCTGATCACCGGCGCGACCGAGCAGCACGGTTACCTCAGCCTGTTATCCGACATTTCAACGCCGACGAAACTGGCGCTGGCCGCTGCCGAACGTGAGAAGGTGCTGATCGCGCCGCCGCTGAACTTTGGCGTCAGCAGCATGTTTGTCACCTTTCCGGGCACCATCAGCCTCAGCCACGACGTCTATAACCTGATCCTCACGGAAATTATCCAGGGCCTGCTGGCTCATGGTTTCGCCGGTTTTTTCATCCTCAACGGGCATGGCGGCAACCGTCTGCCGCCGCAGGTTGAGGACATCCGCATGGATGGTCAGGCGCGCATCCTGTGGCATGACTGGTGGAAAAGCCCGGTGCTGAAAGCCTTTGAGGTGGAGCACGGTCTGCGCCTCGATCATGCCAACTGGGGTGATAACTTTCGCTTCAACCGGGTTGGCCCCGTGCCCGAAGGCGTGAAACCCCCGGTCAACCTGGGCTACCTGGAAGCCGGACAGAGCGCGCGCGAACTACTGGGGGATGGCAGCTATGGTGGACCCTATCAGATCGACGACGCGCTGATGGACCATCTGTTCGGACAGTTGGTGGATGAGATTGCCAGCCTGCTGCGCACGCTCAAGAATCACTGAACCCCCGGGCTGCCAGGATTGTGCTTTTCGGCAGATAATGCTATTTCTTGAGGGACACCCGTTCCCCAAAAAGGCGCAGTCTCATGAGCAAGCTGGTCTTGTTCCTCGGCATTCTGTTGATGATCGGCGCGATCGGCATCCTGCTCTTTTTTGTCCTCCTGCCCGAAGACATGCAGTCAAATCAGAGCGTGGCGGCCATCCACGATGCGCTCTTTTGCAGTCCGGGTGAGCATTACAGACAGGACATCGGCGGGCTGGTGTATGGGTCTGATACGCAGCCGCTTGGTCGTGAACTGACGATTTACTGTGAGAATAACGAAGGACAGCCGCGCGACGTGACCGGGCGCAGCATCGCCATCATGATGGGCGCGTTCGCCGTGCCGTTCGTCCTCGGTTTGTTCATGACGATCGGCAGCAGCATTGCCATGACCGCCCGCTGGTCACGGCGTCTGATGGCGTCTGCCGGATCGCCCCCGGTGACCGTTTATACCAATGTGCCCGGCAAAGGCGTGCAGCACCGCACCACGGTCACCCAGCTCAGCGATGCACAGGTCCCTGCCGAGGCAGCCGAAATGATCCAGCAGATTATGGCCGGGTTCCAGGCCTCCGCCGCGCAGATGCAGGCGGACGAACCGAACGATCTGGTGAGCAAACTGCGCCAGTTGGAAGAAGCCCGCAGCGCCAACCTGATTTCCGCCAGCGAATACGACCGCCTGCGCCAGCAGATCCTCGATCGCATGGACGACTGATCGTCTGCGCGCGCCCGCTGATTTGGCCTGCAATCAGAAACCGACCTGGGACTGTCCCGGTAAATCCGGCACAAATTGGTAATCCCGGTCAATTTGCTGCTGGCGAAGGATCGGGATGATTTCCGACTACGTCTGCACTAACCCCTGCGGACAATGGGGTAAGTCATGCTGAATCAGGGTGTGAAGCTGGCCCAGGTTGTAGCACGGTACGGCAGCGTACATGTGATGTTCGATGTGATAATTCATGTGCCAGTACAGGAAGCGCAGAAAGGGATTCACCAGAATCGTCCGCGTATTCAGGCGATAATCGCTGACATTGTCGGACAGTCCGATATGCTGGGCTTCGTTGAACAGGTATTGAAAGCCTCCCCCATAAAAAGGGGCCAGCGTCACCAGGATCGGGATCATCCACCACCCCAGAAGCAGAGACACAACCACGATCAGGCCATGACCCAGCAGCAGGATGCGCGCCCAGTTGAACAAGGCGCGCCGTTTTTCGGCAGCCTCCCGCGGGAAGAGCGCGTTGGCCCACTCGCCATCGACGTTGCCGAGGCTCAGGCGGATCACCCCCTGGAGTCGATGGTAAAATCCCTGCGGATTGATGAACGCAAACCCCAGGTAGGTTTTGAGGGTGAGGTTCACCGGCAGAACCACTTCGAGATCATCGGGCGGGTGCAGCGTATATTTGTGATGTTCCTGGTGGCTGGCCCAGAAAAACTCGTGGTTATACCAGCCCAGGAAACTGTAGAGGTTGCGAAAAGCCACGTTCAGGGCGCGCGTCTGAAACACCGTCTGATGACACAGCTCATGGAAGCCGTTCACGAGAAAGGCGTAACAGGTTCCATGCACATAGAGCAGCGCCAGCACGCCCAGCAGCGGCAGGCGTCCCACCGCATACCAGGCCAGCCCGCCTGTTAGCGCCAGCAGCCCCAGGTTTCCGGCGCTTTGCACGAATCCTTTCCAGTCGCTGCGCTGATTCAACCTGGCGAGGTCGTCTGCCGCGACCGGCGAGCGATACCACTTGATACGCAGTTTGGCAGGTTCAGAGGCCATCATCTATTCTCCACAACAATTTTCTGTCCATCATTCATAATGTACGGATTTGAATGCCTTTAGTCACCAGTCCAAGGGCCAGAAATTGCGTCGATCAGGTGAAATACTTGTTTTTCATTCGATGCGTTGCAGGCTTGAGACTAACGACTATAAACCAGGAACGACAAAAAGGGAAAATGAATGGGCATCAGGACCCGCGGCGCGCTGAACACGGTCATGCTCTGCGCCGAACCGACGGTTGAAGACCTGGAGCGGCGGGTGGATCGTATGGAGGTGGCCCGCGTCTGAAACGAAACCCTCAACGCTGTCGGACGGCGCGGGAAAGTCAGGGTATACTCTTGTCAGGAAAGGCACAATAAGGACAAACATTGCAATGAAAAACATTGAAATCGCGAACGGTGCTCTCAACGTGTCAGAAATCGCGCTGGGCTGCATGCGAATTTCAGGGCTGTCGAATCAGGAAATCTCCCAATTGATTCAGACCGCGCTGGACGAAGGGATTAACTTCTTTGGCCATGCCGATGTCTATGGCGGTGGACAATCGGAAGCAAAGTTCGCCGAATCCCTTGCAATGACCCCCCGCCTGCGCGAAACGATGCTCCTCCAAAGTAAATGCGGTATTCGCAAGGGCTTCTTCGACTTCTCCAAAGAACACATATTAGAAGCTGTCGATGGCAGCCTGAAACGCCTGCGAACGGATTATCTGGATGTGCTTCTGCTGCATCGACCCGATGCGCTGGTGGAACCGGAAGAGGTGGCTGAAGCGTTTACGATTCTGCAAGACAGCGGCAAGGTCAGACACTTCGGGGTCAGCAATTAGAATCCGATGCAGATTGAGTTGTTGACCCGATTCGTCGAGCAAAAAATCATCTTCAACCAACTTCAATTGAGCATCACCAACACTGGCATGATCGACGCGGGAATTAACGTCAATATGGAAATTGATCCCTCCATCAACCGGGACGGCAGCATTCTGGATTACTGCCGCCTGAAGGACATCACCATTCAGCCCTGGTCTCCGTTCCAATTTGGTTTCTTTGAGGGTGTGTTTCTGGACAATGAGAAATTCCCGGAACTCAACCAGAAGATCAACGCGATTGCAGCGGCCAAAGGGGTAGCCAATACTGCCATTGCGATTGCCTGGATTCTGCGCCATCCTGCTCGGATGCAGCCCATCGTAGGGACCACCAACCCGGACCGTTTGAAGGCGATGTGCAGAGCTTCCGACATCAGCCTTACCCGGCAGGAATGGTACGAAATTTACCTGGCGGCTGGGAACAAACTGCCCTAACCCGTCGTTTTTGAACGATCTTCGCAGGAAATGGTTTGAAAGCCGCTACCTGACGACGCGGTAGAACAACCAGGCCATACTTCGTCTGACCAGCTTGTTCTCATAGTACCGCTCCATCGCCGGGACATAGAAACGATTGAACACCCGGCTCAACCATCTGCCTCCAGGCAGACGGGGTATATCGCTTTCCAGCGTCACCGCCTGCGCACGCCTGCTTTCCACCTTGTGCACCGGCTGGAGCTGCTCAAATCGCATGTTATGCCACACGTGCTTCGTGGTATATTCGCTGGCCTTGTAGCAGGGCGCATAGCCCAGCGCCTGACTTTCAGAATAGACCGCATTCAAGTCTGCCTGCGAATATTGCTTCTCCCGGCCAATGCCTTTGTGATAACTCACCACAAAGACCGGGAGGGTCAACGGGCTGACCAGCGGTTGCAGATAAGCATTGGAGCGTTTTTTGGACGGCAGGTGATGGTTCTCGAAGAGCAGATAATCCTGAACCTGCGCAAGCTGCTGAAGATCCGTCCCATAAAACAGGCGTGTCTCGTAGCGCGGATCAAAGCTGTTGGTTCCGAAGGCTTTGCCGCTGGCATGAATCTGGGCTGCCAACGCTCGCACCAGAGCCATCAACCCTCGGACACGAAAATCGATGTAGGCTTCAAATAACTCGGATTGCCGGTGAAACAGGCCAGGGATTGGCGATCCGACTTCTCGCTTGAACTGTTCCTGACAATAAGCACACTGGCAGCCAAAAAAGGTAAATCGACCCTTACCAAGCATCACGGGGAACAAGCCGAAATGCATGTTATCGACAAATACCCCATCCACTTCCTCCTCCAGGGCGAGCGCCACTTTCCGGTGCAGATACGCTTGAAATGCTGGATTGTTGGGACAGGTCAATTTCCGGCCTCGATGATAGGGGATCAGGCGGCCTCGATAATCTCGGCAGTAGTAATCCGTATCCTGATGCTCGGCCCACACCAAATTCGTGCCTTGGACATACGCATGGGTTTTGATGCCCAACCGCTGGAAGTTCACTAAGCGATCGCGCAGGAACTGATAATCGGCCTGCTCGGTCTGTTCCGAAAAACCCCAGGAATAACTTACCCAGGCATCTGTGATGCCCAGTGTGTCTCTGGCCTGCTGGAGTTGTTCCTGGTCGTAGGACTGCCACAAACTCCGCCGGTCGATCTTGTGCGTCGGATACTTCAAGCGGATCATCCGCTCGGTCCCCGGTCCTGCCCAGCAATACACACCGGCACGATGGATGTGGCTGATGGTCTGATTACTCATGATCCTCTGAACGTGACTCCGATGTCTTCCAACTCATGGCTCCTGGCCTTTCTGAAGCAAAATCGACGGAAGGGTGACAAACTGCCTCGTGTTTGCCACTTCATCAGCGCCGGTTATCTGACTTTAAACCTTAACCCAGAGTACTGCTTCTTGGCCCGATTATATGTTAAGCTTCCGTCCTTCGCCTCTTTTCCTTGAGGCTGCCAAGATGAGTTTGCCTTATCCATTGCCATCAACTCGCAGCGACCACCGGGATTGTTTCGCAATGACCATCCGGGGTCAGATGCAGGCCGCTCAGCCAACCGGCCTATGGTACCAGTCATCGGTTGTTCGACTATCCGCGGTAACCGCCGTCGTATAGGGGGTCGAAAGATAAATCGTGCTATTCGTATTTGGGTTGTTACGAAGATTCAAATCGTATAACGGCGTAACGGTGCAGATCGCCAATTTCGGGGTCGTTTCGGCGCTCACCTGAGTCGAAACTGGCATGGGAGTCGGGGAGGGGAAGAAAATCACCGTCGGTCGGATCAATGTCGGCGTCGGTGTTGGCGAATCTGCGGCGGGTTGAGTGGTAGGGGCATCCGCAACC
>JAIOHO010000186.1 GCA_019912905.1 Anaerolineae bacterium | reverse complement strand
GCGGCGCTGCGGCGGCCCCTGCCGGAACTGGCGGCTCCCGGCGAGATGCTGGACGACGCCATGACGTCGAACGTCAGCCAGGAGAAATTTGAGGAAAATGTGCGGGCGGCCAAGGAATATATTGCGGCGGGGGATGCCTTCCAGATCGTGCTGTCGCAGCGTTTCAAGCGGCAGACGACTGCCGAGCCGTTCAGCATCTACCGGGCGCTGCGGGCGCTCAATCCGTCGCCGTATATGTTTTTCCTGCGTTTTGGCGACGATTTCACGCTGATGGGGGCCTCGCCGGAGATGATGGTGCGCCTTGAAGATGGCACGGCGATGGTCCGTCCAATCGCCGGAACCAAGCCGCGCGGCGCGACCGCGGAGGAAGATCTGGCGCTGGAGCACGAACTGATTAGCGATCCCAAAGAGCGTGCCGAGCACGTCATGCTGGTGGATCTGGGACGCAATGACCTGGGTCGGGTATGTGTCTACGGCACGGTCAAAGTGCCCGATATGATGTATATCGAGCGTTATTCCCACGTGATGCACATCGTCAGCCAGGTCGAGGGCAGGTTGAACCCGGGCATGGACGCCTTTGATTTACTGGCGGCCACTTTCCCGGCAGGGACTCTCAGCGGCGCGCCCAAAGTGCGGGCGATGGAGATCATCGAAGAACTGGAAGGCGTTCGCCGGGGACCCTACGGCGGGGCAGTTGGCTACTTCAGCTTCGACGGTTCGATGGATACCTGCATCACGATCCGCGCGCTGCTGATGCAGGGGGACACGATTTATTTGCAGGCCGGGGCGGGCATCGTAGCCGACAGCAACCCGGCGACGGAATATCAGGAGACGATTAACAAAGCACGGGCTGTGTCTGTCGCCATCCGCCAGGCGGAAGAGGGGTTGATGTAGATGACCGTGAATCGGGTAATTCTGATCCGTCCGGGTGAAACCGACTGGAACCGTCAGGGCCGCTGGCAGGGTTGGGTTGCCAGCCCGCTCGATGATTATGGGCGGGCGCAGGCCAAGCAGCTCGCGCGTTACATCCGTAATATCGGCATGAGTGCCCTGTATTCCAGCGACTCCCGGCGAGCCGTCGAGACGGCGGAAATCCTGGCGGCACCGCTTGGCTTTATGCCGGTGTACGATGCCCTCTGGCGTGAACGCGACATCGGGGCCTGGCAGGGGATGACGCTGAATGAAATCCGCACCTGGCACCCGGAAGATTACAGGAAACTTCAGGCAGACACGGAGAATTTCCGCGTGCCAGAAGGTGAATCGCGTGCCGACGTGCGCAAGCGCGTGCTGGCAGCGTTTGAGGATGTACTGGCTGAGGACAAAGGCGGCACGGTGGGCCTCCTGACCCACACGACCTCGACCCACATGCTGCTGCATTCGCTGATTGCTGGATACGATATTTACGCCGGGGTGTTGGGCAATACGGCGGTGACGACCATTCACCGTCCCGATTCGGGTCCCTGGAAACTGGTAGCCTTAAACGATCTTTCGCACCTGGAAGGGTTGAACAGCCGCTCGGTGCGGGAACTGGAGCAGAGCGATGATTCTGGTGATCGATAATTACGACAGTTTTACCTATAACCTCGTCCAGCAGTTGGGTGAGATGGGCGCGCAGATTGAAGTGTTTCGTAACGATCAGATTACGCTGGATCAGATCCGGCGGCTGAATCCCGACCAGATCCTGATCTCGCCGGGGCCGGGCACGCCCGATGATGGCGGCATCTCGCTCGATGTGATCCGCGCCTTGGGGCCGACGACGCCAGTGCTGGGCGTGTGCCTGGGACATCAGTGCATCGGACAGGCTTACGGCGGTATCGTGACCCGCGCCGGGCGCTTGATGCACGGCAAGACGAGCATGATTTATCATCGGGATGACCGGCTCTTTACCGGGGTGCCCAGTCCGTTTGAAGCGACGCGCTATCACAGCCTGATCGTCGAGGAAGATTCGCTGCCGGATGTACTGACGGTGACGGCCTTTACCGAGCAGGGCGAGATTATGGGCCTGCGACATAAGCAGCATCCGGTCTATGGTGTGCAGTTTCACCCGGAAAGCATCCTGACGGCGTATGGGCCGCGCATCCTCAAGAACTTCCTTGAGATGGCTCAACCAGTTGCGGCGGTATCGGCATAAGGAAGGCGACTCATGGATATTCAGCGAGCGATTGATGTACTCAGCCGCTTCGGGCATCTCCAAACGGAGGAAGCCGAGGCGGTGATGAATCAGATCATGCGTGGTGAAGCGACGGACGCTCAGATTGGCGCGTACCTGATGGCCCTGCGCATGAAGGGCGAGACGCAGGACGAAATTGTTGGCAGCGCACGGGCGATGCGGGCCAATGCGACGAAGGTGCCGGTGGCGATTGACGGCGCGGACCTGCTCGATACCTGCGGCACCGGCGGCGACCGATCCGGTACGTTCAACATCAGCACCACTGTGGCGTTTGTGGCGGCAGGGGCGGGGATGAAAGTCGCCAAGCATGGCAACCGCGCCGCCAGCAGCAAATGTGGCAGTGCCGATGTGCTGGGCGAATTGGGCGTCAATCTGGACCTGACACCGGAACAGGTGGGCCAGTGCGTGGAAGAAGTGGGCATCGGCTTTCTGTTTGCCATCAAGCTCCACCCGGCCATGAAATATGCCATCGGCCCGAGGCGGCAGATGGGCGTGCGGACAATTTTCAACATCCTGGGGCCGCTCACCAATCCGGCAGGGGCGCAGCGCCAGTTGATGGGTGTGTTTACGCCCGACCTGACCGATATGCTGGCGCATGTTCTGGGTGAACTGGGCACGAAATCCGCCCTCATCGTCAGCGGCTACGGCGGCATGGACGAACTGACCACTACTGGACCCAATCATCTGAGCCATTATGTGGAAGGGCAGGTCGAAAGCTACGAACTGGACCCGGAATCGCTGGGCTTTGAAGGGGCGCATATCTCAGAACTGCTTGGCGATGATGCGCCGACCAATGCCCGCATCCTGCGCGGCGTGCTGGACGGAACGGTGGATGGACCCAAGCGGGATGTGGTCTTGCTGAACGCGGGGGCGGCGCTGCTGGCGGCGGGCAAAGTCAACGATCTCGAAACCGGGGTTGCGCTGGCCCGCGAGTCGATTGGCAGCGGCGCAGCCCTGAAAAAGGTTGATGAACTGATTGCATTCAGCCGCAGCATGGTGCAGTAACTGCCGAGGGGGTCGTGTGATTTCGAATCCGAGTTCATTTGTCAAGACCGATACTTTTCTGGACAAAATTTTAGCGCATAAAGTCGAGGAAGTCGCGCAGCAGGCGCGGCAAAGACCCCTGGCCGAAATGCGCTCCAGGGCAGCGGAGCAGGCCCCTGCGCGTGATTTTGCGGGGGCGCTGCGGCGGGAAACGGTCGCGCTGATCGCCGAGGTCAAAAAAGCATCGCCCAGTAAAGGCGTGCTGATCGAGGACTTTGACCCGGTGCAGATTGCCACTGTCTACGCCAGACACGGCGCAGCGGCGATCTCGGTGCTGACGGACGAGCATTTCTTTCAGGGCAGCTTGCAGTATCTGATTCAGATTCGGGAGGCTGTTCAGGTACCGCTGCTGTGCAAGGAATTTATCCTCGATTATTACCAGATTTATGCGGCGCGGGCCGCCGGAGCGGATGCCGTGCTGCTGATCGTGGCGGCGCTGGCTGATGCGCAGTTGGCCGATTTGCACCGCCTGATTCTCGAACTGGGCATGACACCGCTGGTGGAAGTCCATCAGGAGGACGAACTTGACCGGGCACTCAAGTTGGGGGCCAGGGTCATCGGCATCAATAACCGCGATCTGAAGACCTTTCAGGTGGACCTGGCGACGACGGCGCGGCTGGCGAAGCAGGTGCCGGAGGCGGTGACGCTGGTGGCCGAAAGCGGCATCATGAACGCGGGCGATGTCCGACGCATGGGCCAGCTTGGGGCACATGCCGTGCTGGTGGGAGAGTCGCTGGTGAAATCCGGCGATATGGCCGCCTCCGTGTCCGCCTACAGCAGCCAGAAACGGGAGGGCGCATCGTGACGACGTTCCAGTACGACCCGGCCATTCTTCGGGAATTTCCTGAGATCGTCGGCGGGGTGATTC
>JAIOHO010000185.1 GCA_019912905.1 Anaerolineae bacterium | reverse complement strand
GCCTGCACCTGCGCTTCGATGGCAGGGCCATTCACCACCCCATGACTGCGCGGGCTGCACGGATCGACGAACTGCGCCAGGAACGCACAGGCTGCCCGTGTCAGCAGCCGTAGATTTTTGACGCGGACCTCGCCTGTTTTGCAGCTTTCACCTGCTCTGGATTCGCAAGGCAACCGCAAGGAAAATATACGAGAATGTCAGCGAACTTCGGTCCTCTGGGAGCGTTTTCTGATGCTGGATCTGTCCATCATTATCGTCAACTGGAACACCCACCAACTGCTGTCCGATTGCCTGGGGTCGATCCAGGCCACGGCGGAGGACATCCAGGTTGAGGTCATCGTGATCGACAATGGCTCTACCGATGGCAGCCAGGCCGTCATCCGCGAACACTATCCTGCGATTCGCCTCATCGAAAACACGGACAATCCAGGCTTTGCGGGCGCAAATAACCAGGGGATGGCGCAGGCGCAGGGCCGATACTTCCTGCTCCTCAACAGTGATACGCTGGTGAAACCCGGCACATTGCAGCAGGCGCTTCAGTTCATGGATCACACGCCAGAAGCGGGCATGTGCGGCGTGAAACTGCTCAATCCAGATGGCACATTCCAGGCGTCGTATGCCAACTTTCCCACCTTAAAGGCCGAATTCCTGACGGCGACCGGGCTGGGTCCCCGCCTGATAAGCCCCTATTATCCAAGTCCTCGGCCTCAATCCTCGAACCAACCACACGAGGTCGATTGGATTGCGGGCGCGTTTATGCTGCTGCGCCGTGAAGTCTACGAAGCACTCGGGGGTATGGATACCAGCTACTGGATGTACTCTGAAGAAACGGATTGGTGTTACCACATCAAACGGGCGGGTTACAAAATATACTATCTTCCCGAAGCGGCCATTATCCACATCGGCGGGGCCAGCACGCGCCAGCGACGCCCCCAGATGAGAGTGCAGCTCGTCACCAGCAAACTGCGGTTTTTCGCGAAAAACTACGGTCCCCACCGTACCCGGCAGCTGCGACTCTTATTGTGGTCGGTTTATCTGGGCCGTGAATTCGCCAGCCGCCTCTTGATGCTCATGGCTTCCGGGGCGCGCAAAGCGCATTGGCAAAGCGAAATTCAGAACTCCCGATTGGTCCGGGCCGTATGCATGCAGCCACTCACCCCGGCACCGCAAAGAGGTTATGCCCTGTGAACACAGATCTTTCGATTTGCATCGTCAACTGGAATACATCCGAATTGCTTCGGGGCTGCCTGGACTCGATCTACGAGAATGCGTGGCACGTGACGTTCGAAGTGATCGTCGTCGATAATGCTTCACACGATGGCAGTCCAGACATGGTGCGTCAGCAGTTTCCGCAGGCTCGGCTGATCACCAATGACGATAATGTGGGATTTGCGCGCGCCAATAATCAGGCGTTTAAGGTGGCTGCGGGCCGCTATGTGCTGCTGCTGAACAGCGACACGCTGGTTCAACCAGGGGCCTTCGACGGCATGGTCGAATTCATGGACACGCACGCGGACGCGGGAATGGTCGGCTGCAAGCTGCTGAATGCCGATGGATCGCTCCAACGCTCGTGCTGGCGCGGATTTCCGTCGCTCAAGATGGCCGTGATTGATGCGTTTTACCTGTGGCGCATCGCCCCTGGCTGGAACTGGGTCAAGTCGATGGAAATTCCCGAAGCCGAGCTGCATCAGGTTCTGGAAGTCGATCACATTCTGGGCGCATGCATGATGGTGCGCGGCGAAATCATCCAGCAGATTGGCGGCATGGTCGAAAACATCTTCCTCTTTCTGGAAGAAACGGAATGGTGTTACCGCTTTCAGAAACACGGATGGAAAATCTACTATCTTCCAACTGTCCGGGTGATTCATTTCGGACAGCAAAGCGTCCACAAAAACCCTGAGCGCACCTTACCGGAAAAATACCGCAATTTCGCCTGGTTCTATCGTACCTTCCAGAATCCGTCACGCATCCAGCAGGGACTGCTGAAACTCGTGACGCTGGCGGCGGGTGTCGTTCGGATGGGTTTATGGACCTGGCGCAGCCGCAAGCAGGATCAGCGCACGCAGGCGCTGCGCATGCGGCACGGCTACTGGCTGGTCGTGAAGCAGGAATTTAAACCCTGACGTTGGACCATCGGATCGCTATTTCCGTTTGCGATTCCGCTTGCGGTCTTTTTTGGCC
>JAIOHO010000012.1 GCA_019912905.1 Anaerolineae bacterium | reverse complement strand
AACTCATCCTGCATCGCAAAGGCATCACCCACCTGCTGCTGACAGGCATCACCACCGATGTCTGTGTCCACACCACCATGCGCGAAGCCAATGATCGCGGGTTCGAGTGTCTGCTGCTGGAAGATTGTACTGGCGCAACCGACTTCGATAATTACCGCCACGCCATCAAAATGGTCAAGATGCAGGGAGGGGTGTTTGGCACCGTATCCGATTCACGGCAGTTAATCGCTGTCCTTGAAGGTCAATAAATTGTCCATTAGAGCCGGGGACCAGATTATGGAAGACTTCGTTGTACTCAAAGGAATCACGAAGACATTCGGTGATTTCGTCGCCAACAAGGACATCCACTTTGCCGTCAAGAAGCAGCAGGTTCACGCCCTGCTCGGTGAAAATGGAGCCGGTAAAAGCACGTTGATGAAACTGCTGTATGGGGTCTATCAACCTGATTCCGGCGAGGTACTGGTCAATGGCAAACCTGTTGTCATCCATTCACCCCACGACGCCCGCGAAGTCGGTATCGGCATGGTCTTTCAGAGTTTTATGCTCGTTCCGGCCTTCACCGTGATCGAAAATGTCGCGCTCAGTCTGAAGGACCTGGGTCTGACCATCGACCGCAAGGACATCGAGAAGCGCATTCTGGAAATCTCCGATAAATATGGTTTCGACCTTGACCCGCATGCGAAAGTATGGCAGCTCCCCATCGGTGCCCAGCAGAAAATTGAGATTATCAAACTGGTGATGGCCGGGGCACGCCTGCTTATTTTTGACGAACCGACCAGCGTGCTGGCTCCCCATGAAGCGCAAAGCCTGTTCCAGATTTTCGACTCACTCCGAGACAGCGGCTACACCATCATCTTCATCTCGCACAAGCTCAACGAAGTGCTGCGCTGCGCGGACGAAATCACAGTTCTGCGGCGCGGTCAGGTCGTCGGCACGATCGATCGCGCTCAGGCGACCGAAGATGTGCTGGTCGAAATGATTATCGGTGAAAAGTCGGCTAACAGTAAAAACTATGCGCGTAAGCCAGTTCCGCAGCGTGACCAACCGCTGCTGGAAATGCGTGACGTGGTGGCCTGCGATGACCGGGGACGGACAACACTCAACAAATTGAACCTGACCATTTATCCCGGCGAGATCGTGGGCATTGCGGGCGTATCCGGCAATGGGCAAAAAGAGGCGGGCGAAGTTATCCAGAGTATTCGCGACGTTGAAAGCGGCCAAATCCTACTGGATGGCGTGGACATCAGCCACTGGTCTATTTTTCAGGTGCGTCAGGCCGGGGTCGTCTGTATTCCAGAAGACCCGCTTGCATTCGGCGCGGTGCCGACACTGACCGTTGAAGAAAACCTGGCGCTGGGAGACGTAGAGGATGGCAGTAACCAGGGTTGGCTGCCAGTCAACTGGCAGCGGGCGCGATCGAAACTGGACAAAGTACAGCAGGAATTTGGCCTGCAAATGCCGCGCTTGAACGTCCCCATTCGGGCGCTTTCCGGCGGGAATGTTCAGCGAATCGTGTTTGCCCGTGAACTCGCCGCCCAATCCAAGCTGCTGCTGGCCTACTACCCCACGCGCGGGACAGATATCAACGCCGCCGAAATTATCCGCACGGTGCTGCTCCATTATCGCAATCTCGGCGGGTCGATTCTGCTGATTTCGGAAGACCTGGATGAACTATTTATGATCGCGGACCGCATGGTGGTCATGTACCACGGCAGAAATGTGGGCGAACGTGACCCAAAGACCGCGGACATCAATGAGATTGGTTATCTCATGACCGACGGTAAATTCAGCGCGAAAGAGCGCAGCCCGGTTACCACCGCAATGGTCACCGCCGCGAAACACAGAGACGAAAGCGCAGTCCATGTCAGCTACTAATGTCGATCCGAACACCCTGGATACACCGGTTGCCATACCCGGGCGCATTGGATTCCGGATCCCCAATCCGCTGCGTGAAGTCTGGAACTATGTCTGGACGATTGGCCTGGCGCTGGTACTGTTCGGGGTTTTGCTGGCGATACTGGGCAAAGATCCGCTGAAAGCCTACACAGCCATCTACGACGGCGCGCTCCGCGACAGCTACGGCTGGAGTGAAGTCGTCGTCAAGATGATTCCGTTCATCCTGACTGCGCTGGCAGTTGCGATTCCAGCCCGGCTGGGGCTTATCAATGTCGGCGGTGAGGGACAAATCTACATCGGAGCGATCTTTGCTTCGTTTATCGCGCTCAAATTCGGGGAACTCCCTCCCATCGTCCTGATCCCACTGCTGGTCGCTGCTGGAGCACTGGGCGGGGCCTTATGGGGCGCGGTGGTCGGTCTCACACGTGCCATTGCCGGCTTGAATGAGACTATATCTTCGCTGCTCCTGAATTACATCGCGATTCTGATCGTCGATATGCTGGTGCATGGCCCCTGGAAAGACCCCAGCGGTCCCAACTGGGCGTACACAGCGGAATTCCCCGTAAATGCGCACCTGGCGACATTCGGAGGATCGCGGATCAGCCTGGGAATCATTTTCGCGCTGGTATCGGTTGCCCTGTACTTCTGGCTGTTCAGATTTACACGCTGGGGATACAAGATGCGGGTGACAGGCGGCAACCCGGAAGCTGCCTCCCTGCTCCGGCATCCGGGTCAATCGGTATATGATCGCCGCCTTGATGCTTGGCGCGGCCTTCGCTGGAATTGCGGGGATGGTGGAAGTCACCGCGATTCAGTGGCGGCTGCGCGATGGAATTTCTAACGGCTACGGCTACATCGGCTTCCTGGTGGCATGGCTGGCGGTTCAGAAGCCCGGGCGCATTATCGTCATGGCCGCGATTGTGAGCATCGTCTCGGTCGGTGGAGACATGCTCCAGATTGGAGCGGGTCTCCCCTCTTCCACCGTCAACATCCTGATGGCGATCATTCTGTTCCTCGTCCTGCGCAATCAGGGTATCGCTACAGCCAAGGAGACACACTGATTATGGACCCCTTCCTGTTTCTGCGGTTCGTGCTGTCCGGTGCAATCCGGGCCGGAACGCCGGTTATGTACGCCAGTCTGGGAGAAACGGTGACGGAAAGAGCCGGAATCGTGAATCTGGGTGTGGAAGGCTCGATGCTGGTCGGGGCCTGCATCGGTTTCATGACTGCGGTCGAAACCGGCAGTGCCTGGTTGGGCTTTTTCGCCGGAGGGCTGGCAGGAGCGATTGTCAGTTTGCTGCATGCCTATCTGGTCGTAAATGCCCGCGCCAATCAACTCGCGAGCGGATTAGTGCTGTTGTTCTTCGCGCTCGGCTTTACGGGCCTGGTCGGACGCCCTTACGTCAGCAAACAGATCGGTGGCTTTGATGTCCTCGCGATTCCGGGTTTATCCGATATTCCTTTCCTGGGGCCGGTCCTCTTCCGGCATGACATCCTGACCTATATCGCCTATCTGCTGGTCCCGGCAACCTGGTGGGTGCTGTATCACACGCGCTGGGGGTTGGCCCTGCGTGCGGTCGGTGAAAGCCGCGTGGTGGCATTCTCGACCGGGCGCAATCCAGCACTGATCGCCTACATCGCGATTTTCTTTAGCGGTCTGATGGCTGGCTTTGGCGGCGCACAATTGTCACTGGCCTATACTCATTTCTGGGCGAAGGGATGACCAATGGGATCGGCTTCATTGCGGTTGCCCTGGTCATTTTTGGGATGTGGCATCCGGTGCGGGTCATGGTCGGTGTCCTGCTGTTTGGCGGCGCGACATCTCTACAGCTTCAGTTACAGACACTGGAAATCGGCATTTCGCCGTTCCTGCTCCAGATGCTGCCCTATCTTCTGACCCTGTCTGTCCTGCTCATCTGGGGACAGGCCAGCAAGCGCGCCATGCCCGCCGAACTGGGGGTCACATTTAGCCATAACAGTTAGTTCAGGGGGGAACCATCCAATTTTTCGAACACCTGAAGTTTGCCATTGTGATTATCAACCATACAAGGACAAGACAGCGATGACCCATCACAAAACACGCCAGACCTGGAAATTCATCTTTTGCCTGCTGGCCGTCTTGATGCTGACCCAGACAATCCTCTTTGTCGCACAGGCGCAGGATGAGATGGCACCGGACCCCTGCGGCCCGATGGGAACGGAAGCAGTTGCGGCATCACTTGGCGCTGACTTCGATCTGGAAAGCCTGAACGCGAAAATCGGGTTCCTGTACGTGGGACCTGTGGATGACTTCGGCTATAACTATGCCGCAGATCAGGGCCGCCTGTGTATGGAAGCCCTGTTCCCGAATGCTGAATTTCTGACTGCCGAAAATGTGCCGGAAAACGCCGAAGCGGAGCGCGTCATGGAGCAGATGATTCGCAGCGGCGCGACGATTATCTTCCCAACAAGCTTCGGGCATCTCGACCCGGCGATTCGAGTCGGCCAGCGCTTCCCCGATGTCACCTTCTTCCACCTGGGTGGCCCACAGACATCCGCCAATGTCGGCACCTTCTTCGGCGAAATCTGGCAGATGGAATATGCGTCTGGTGTCGCGGCGGGTCTCATGACCGAGTCGAACAAACTGGGCTTCATCGTGGCCTTCCCGATTCCACAGGTGCTGCTGAACATCAACGCCTTCCAGCTCGGGGCACAGTCGGTCAACCCTGACGTGACGACGACGGTGATTTTTACCAGCAACTGGTGTGATCCCGGTACGCAGGCCGAAGCTGCCAACACCCTGATCGAACAGGGCATCGATGTGATTACGCAGCATGAAGACTGCCCGAAACCCATCATCGAAACCGCAGACCGGAATGGAGCCTGGTCGGTTGGCTATCATGCCGATGCCAGCACCGTCGCGCCGGAAACCTGGATTACTGGCGCGCGCTGGATCTGGGGTCCTTCCGATGGCGGCCCTGGCAATTGAAGCCTTCCAGGGCACCTATGAGCCGAAAATTCAGCGCTTCGGCATTGCGGATGGCGTGGTAGACCTGTCCGAATTTGGCCCCAACGTGCCGGAGGACGTGATCGAGCAGGTCAACACCGTCAAAGAATCCATCATCACCGGAGACCTGTTCCCGTTTGAAGGCCCAATCTATGACCAGGACGGGAACGTGGTCATCGAAGCAGGCACTCGTCCCGATACACTCACGCTCGAGTCGATGAACTATCTGGTGCAGGGCGTCGTCGGCACAATCCCCAACTAATCTCTGTTACATTCGAATGCCAAAACCCGCTGGTACCTCGGTATGCAGCGGGTTTCATCTTTATGATTATCGAGTATCATCAATGATGCAGAACGAAGGTCAGGCGTCCTTCACAAACGTGAGCGATGCCTTCCTATGCGGCGCATCACCTTCACGATACTCATTTGACTTTCACACGGGTATATCAGCTGCGGAAATATGGCAAAGTCAAACCTCAGCACAACCATCTATAAGACCCTGAAGGAGCGCATCATCTTCCGCCAATATCCGGCGGGACATCATTTGACCGAAGATGCGATCTGCCAGGAATTTGATGTCAGTCGAATTCCTGCGCGAGAGGCGCTTCGCATGCTTGAAGAAAAGAATCTGGTCCAGAAAATCCCGCATCGCGGCTGCACCGTGGTTCAGCCAGGACTCGAGGAAATCCGGGAAATATACGATGTTCGACAAACCCTCGAAGTCCACGTGGTCGAACATCTCGCGCGGCATGGCATGGCGGAAGCCGAATGGCAGGCCGCTTATGACACCTGGAAGCATTTTGAGGATCACCTGAATGCTGGAGGTGCCGAAACCGCACAGGTGAACAGCGAACACATGGCCGAATTGGACCGGGATTTCCATGAAGGGCTGGCCCGCGCTGCTGGTAACCATTTTCTCTGTGATATGCTGCGAACCGTCGATGAGCGGCTTCACTTCATCCGCGTGATGGATATTACATCGGCGGAACGCTTGCGTGAAACATGCAAACAGCACCTCGCCATCCTGAAGCATATCCAAAGCGGGAATGTGGAAGCCGCCAGGGAAGCGCTGCGCAAGAACGTCGCATACGGTCATGGGAATGTTCAATCCGCGCTACAGGCTGCGCTGGACAGGTATGCTGACGAAAATCAGACCCTCCCTTTCAGATAGCAGCATCCGCCCCCTGCCCCCGACCGAATCCGTGACTGCGTTCACATCTCCTGAGCGAAATCGAGCCGTCCAGGCTTTCGATTCATATTGTCGCCTGCCTGTTAACGATAACCTATAGAAACATCCTCCGCAGACAGCGTAAAGGCTTTATTCACCACGCGGATGGACTTCGTTTCGCCCGGTTCCAGATCAAAGTAGTTGTCGCTGATATCGGTAAACTCATGAGGCACGGTCAGGTGCACGAAGTAGGCAAACTGCTCGGACGTGACTTCCACCTGTAATTCATTCGGCGAAATGGTGCGCGCAGAAAAAGATACATGCGCAGGACTCCGATCAAGATCCTCAATCATCCCGAAGAAATGCCGGTTGGTGTAGAACAGGCCCGACTCCGAGCGGACTGACAGATAGCGATCCTTATCACCGGCAATGTCGGGCAGGCTCGAAATCATCCGGCTCGTGTTGGGGCCGACTTCCAGCGGAATACGGATTTCCCGGATCAAATCACCCCTAAAGGTACGCAGGCGAACGATGGCGGTATCGCTGATGTCATCCAGGGAATCGTTCGTTAGCCAGAGTTCAATTGGCTGATCTGCCGCAGCCTTGAAGGAGGCCAGCACAGGCGCAAAGGTACGCCGCATATAATAATAGCTCGCCTTGCCGAAGCCATAATAATCCACCAGGCTCCAGCTGAGCACCGGCCAGCAGTCGTTAAACTGCCAGATCAATGTGCCGGAACAATGCGGTTTACGCCGTCGGTAGTGCTCGACGCCGAACTTCAGGCCTTCGGCCTGGGCAATCATGCTGAAGTCGATGTAATCATCGAGCGTTTCCGGCAAACCGGTCACGCCCAGCATGAGGTTGTCGCCCTTATTTTTTGGATTGTCCTTATTATGATGATCCATCGAAGGGCTGTGATGATAGCGTTGATCTTCGGGGATCACGCGATCGAGCGTCTCGCGCACGGGAGCCGCGTGCATGCCAAACTCGCTGATAAAACGTCCCATGTCCTCGGCATAGCGCAAATAAGAAACCGATTCTGGCGTGTTATCACGGGTCGGTTCTTCGCCAAAGTGACGGTGATAACCGTTGCCATGCCAGACTTCCCAGTTGTGGCGATTGCCATCTTCCATACTGGAATGATCGTTCCCACCGTAAGGGCTACCCGGCCAGTACGCGCGATGACCGTCCCACTGCGCAATGACTTCCGGCAGGATATGATGGTAGTAGCGTGCCCCTGGTGCCTGTTGATAGCCTTCCATCCAGTAGCGGCGCTCATGCAGCCATTGATTTTCGTTATTGCCGCACCACAGGGCAAGACAGGCCCGGCTCCGCAGGCGGCGCACCTGATAGGTCACTTCGGTACGCACCGACTCGACGAATGCCGGAATGTGCTCAGGATAGGGGGCACAGGCAAACATAAAGTCCTGCCAGATCAGAATGCCCAGTTGATCGCACAGGTCGTAAAACAGATCGTGTTCGTAGATGCCGCCGCCCCAGATGCGCAGCATATTCATATTGGCGTCACGCGCTGCGGTGAGCTGTCGTTCATAACGAGTATCGGCGATCGCACCCACGAAGGAATCCGCCGGAATCCAGTCGGCCCCGCGAGCAAAAATCGGCACGCCATTCAGCACAAATCGGAAGAAGCGGGTCCCCGGCTCGTCGGTATCGACCGACTGATCGAGTTCAAGCGTGCGAATGCCGACCTGCTGTGTCTCACGTGCCAGTTCTGCGTCGTTCTGTGCCAGGGTCAAGCTGAGCGTATACAGATAGGGTTCACCCAGGTCGTGTGTCCACCACAGTTTGGGGTTTTCAACGACAAGGTAAGCGGTGGCCGTGCTGCCCGTGAGCGTCAGAGTCTTCTCAACCGGTGATGGGCCATCCAGGTGGATCGTGACGGTGAGCGCGCCATCCGCAGCAAATCGTTCCAGTTCGACCTTCACGGCGACGACGGCCTGATTCTCTGCTGGGTTGATTTCGAGCGTGTAGAAATGTGTTCCCGCTATCACTGCCTTGCGTTCACGACGCAGTTCGACAGGCCGCCACAGGCCGATGGTTGGAAGACGCGGCCCCCAATCCCAGCCATAGCCGAACTGGGCCTTTCGCATAAAAGCTCGCGCTGGATTGCGCCCCCAGGTGACATATTTTTCGACGTCGTCCGTTGAGACATGAGTCAGCGGCGGGTCAAAGCAGATCGCCAGCGTATTGGTCTGCCCATAGTGCAGCTTTGCGGTCACATCAAAGGTCCAGGGGTGAAACATGTTATCTGTCTGACCCAGCAGCTCGCCGTTCAGCCACATCGTTGCGAAGGTATCCACGCCCTGAAACACCAATTCCAGGCGCTCGTCTGGGTGAGGCGGCACATCCGGGGCGGCAAATTGCAGCCGATACCACCACTCCTGGTCCTCCATCCACACACACGCGCTTTCGTTTTGGTCGTAGAACGGGTCGGGAATCAACCCGTTCGCGATCAGGGTCTTATGCACATCTCCGGGAACAGCAGTCGCCAACCAGTCACCGTCGTCATAACCTTGACCGGTACAACCCGCGTCCAGGCCCGCGCCGGGGTCAAAGTGCTGAACCTTCCACTGCTCAAACATGTCATTACTCCTCAGAGTACCGCTGTGGCGCGAAAGAGAATCCGGCGAACGCAGGATCCTCATGCGGGTTATTTTCTCCCTTTCCTTTAAGCGCGCAACATGCCATTTGCACAGGCTTCGCGGTGAGTTTATACATATTCGCCGATTGATGCTGTGCGATCCAGGGCTGATATTCGTGGTAATAATCGACACCATGGAACATCGTTAGCCCTTAATCCCGGAGATGACGATACCCTGGATGTAATAGCGCTGGGCGATGAAGAACAGCAGCAGCGGCGGGATAAAGGTGATGATCGAGATTACCATCACATATTCCCAGTGCGACGAGCCGCCGGTGCGCGCATCGAAAGTGCGCAAGGCCAGCGACAGCGGCCAGAGTTCCACATCACGTAAGTAGATCAGCGGGCGCAGATATTCGTTCCACATCTGCGAAAAGGACAGGATGCCGACGATCCCCAGGGCCGGTTTCGCCAATGGCAGATGGATGCGCAGGAAGATGCCCCAGAAGCTGGCCCCGTCGATCTTGGCGGCATCGTCCAGTTCATCCGGGATCCCGGCAAAGAACTGCCGCAGCAGAAAAATACCATACGGCCAGCCAA
>JAIOHO010000184.1 GCA_019912905.1 Anaerolineae bacterium | reverse complement strand
GTTTGACCCTGGTTTCAATTGCCACCAGCGTACTCATCACTCCTCCCGTGCGGCATAACGCAGATAGACCAGGCCGAAGACCAACACGACCAGCATCAGGATATCGCCTGCTGCTGCCCCCAGGCTAAAGTCAAGATTGGTAAAGGAGAGGCTGTAGGCCCAGGTATTGAGGGTATGACTGACATTCGCGGGTCCACCGCGTGTGATCGACATGATCACGTCGAATACCTTGAGTGTGTAAATAAGTCCAAGGAGCAGCACCACAGTCGACACAGGGCGCAGCAGCGGCCAGGTCACGAAGCGGAATTTCTGCCAGGTGCTGGCGCCATCAATCATCGCGGCCTCGTATAGTGTGTCCGGGATATTTTGCAGACCGCCATAGAGGATCACCATATTGAAGGGAATCCCGATCCAGATGTTGGCGATGAGCACCGAAATCGGAGCCAGGTGTGGGTCGATCAACCAGGCCAGTGGTCGCTCGATCAGGCCCAGCGACCGCAGGATATAATTGAACACACCATAATCCAGATCGTAGAGGCGCACCCAGATCGCACCGGATACCAGGATGGGGGCCAGCCAGGGCAGTAGAAACAGGCTGCGCAGGAGGCCGCTCAAAGGGAATTTCTGATTAAAGAAAATGGCGAGTGCCAGGCCGAATATAAACTGGAAAGTGAGCGATCCCAGCGTGAACACCAGTGTGTTCTGAAGGGCTACTGTGAAGTCCGGGTTGCTGAACAAGCGGTTGAAGTTGTTGAAGCCGACGAAGGGGGCCTCGCCCGTGACGAACGACCGGGCAGTGTAGCGCGTCACGCTCATCATGATGTTGAGCAGGATCGGATAGACGTAAAAAACCGCGACATAAAGCAGAGCAGGAAGCAGGAAAAGCAATCCGATAAACTGGTGACGCTGCTTCCAACTTAAGGCTATGGGAAAGGCGGGTGCAGCGGCAGATGCCGCCGCACCACTAACGATAGGGCCCTTTGACGGGCCTTTTCGTTGATCATTACTCATTGATCGCACTTTCGGCCTGCGCCTGGGCATCGGCCAATGCTTGTTCCACTGTCTTCGCACCTGTCAGCGCTGCTTGAATGGCGTTCCACAGGGGCTGCGACACCTTGCTATAGTCAGGGCCCAGGTTGGCTGGCGGGCCGGTACGAGCGCGTTCCGCTGCCGCCGCGTCGACAAAAGATCTCATCATTGGGTTATCCTCCGCCACCTGCTCGGCTACCGCCTGGCGCGAGGGGATGTATGCGTTGAGATTGCCCCAGGTGACCATGCTTTCGTCGGACAGCAGGCAGTTGATGACATTGGCGGCTGCCTGCATGCGGACTTCATCGCCGCTTAAGGGAAGCGCCAGAACCTCGCCGCCCATAGGACCAGGCGCCGCGCCGCCCTCCGGCATGGGAATCGGCACCACATCGTAATTAATACCCGCCTCGTCAAGCGCGGGTAGGTTCCATACGCCGTTCTGCATCATGGCGACATTGCCAGCGATGAACTGGTCGTTTACATCGCCCTGAGACCAGGTCACGACAGACCTGGAAGCGTATCCACTTTCCACGAGATCAACCCAAAACTCCAGCGCTTGGTTTGCCTCAGGTGAGTCGAGCTGTGTCAGGTCTGCACCAGCACCCCAGAACCAGGGTTCAAACTGCCAGGAACCTTCTTCGGTCGCAGGGGCAGAGAAGGCAATGCCGTACACACCGTCGCCGGTAAGGGCTGCCGCCGCATCCTTCACCTCGGCCCAGGTCGTCGGCGGCTCGACATTTGCTGCTTCCAGCATATCTACGTTGTAGAATAGGGCCATGCCGTTGATGCCGGGAGCTATACCGTACACC
>JAIOHO010000183.1 GCA_019912905.1 Anaerolineae bacterium | reverse complement strand
ACAATAACCTGCCCGGTTCCGAACTGAGCATTGGTGCGGATACGGCGCTGAATAACATTGCCTGGGCGGTAGACCGCATCAAACAATCCGCCATCGCCCAGCGCCGCTGCTTTGTGGTTGAGGTCATGGGCCGCCGCTGTGGTTACCTGGCGTTGATGAGCGGTCTGGCGACCGGTGCGGAGCGGGTCTACCTGCACGAGGAAGGCGTCACCCTGCGCGACCTTCAGGCCGACCTGGACAAACTGGTCGAGGGCTTCAAACATGGCAAACGACTGGGCCTCATGATTCGCAACGAACATGCCAACCCGATTTACACATCCGGCTTCATGGCGGCTTTGTTCGAGGAGGAAGGCGGCGAGCTATTTGATGTGCGCCAGACGATCCTGGGGCACGTGCAGCAGGGTGGCGACCCGTCACCATTTGATCGCATTCAGGCCACGCGTTTGGCGGCTCGCTGTGTCGAATTTCTGATCGAACACGCGCAGGAGGAAAATCCGACCAGCGCCTTTATCGGCCTGGAATCGGGCGGAATTCAGATTCGCAATATCGAGGAAATGCCGCGTATGATCGATGATGTCAATCAGCGCCCGAAGAAACAATGGTGGCTGGACCTGCGGCCTATCGCGCATATTCTGGCGCTGCCTGCCCCCGAAAACCAGACGGGGATGGACTGAATGTAATGTGTACGGGCAGGTAATCTGGCAGCCTGCCCGTCGAAAAGTTTATGGGCTTGCGCAGCGCCGGAATCGACTCTGCCGACTGCGGCAGCCGTAAAAATTGATTCTGGGAACTAGATTGAGAGGTTTAACCTTCATGATGGATCTGACCACGCGCTATCTGAATCTCACGCTGCGGTCGCCTCTGGTCGTCTCCGCCCTGCCGCTGTCCGAGCGTCTGGATCACATCAAACAGATGGAAGACGCGGGCGCAGGCGCGGTCGTATTGTTCTCGCTGTTCGAGGAACAACTGCGCAGTGAACAGCAGCTGCGGACGTACTACAAATCGAACCCCACCGCTACCCCTGAGGATGCCCTGGCTTTGTTCCCGCCGCAGCCGCATTTTCATTTTGCCCTGGATGACTATCTGGCGCATGTGCGGCGCGCCAAGGAAGCCGTCAGCATCCCAATTATAGCCAGCCTGAACTGCCGCTCGCTGGGCAGTTGGACGGCTTTTGCCCGCGAAATCGAGGCGGCAGGTGCTGATGCGCTGGAACTGAATATCTACTTCATCCCGACCAATATGGACACCACATCGGAGCAGGTTGAAGACCTGTATCTGCGTATCCTCAAGGTCGTCAAGGACGTGGTCCATATCCCCGTGGCGGTCAAGCTCAGCCCCTATCTGACCAACGTGGCGAATATGGCGCGGCGCTTAAACCAGGCCGGGGCCAGCGGGCTGGTACTCTTTAACCGTTTTTACCAGCCGGACCTCGACCCGAAGACCCTCAGGGTTCAGCCGGAAATCCCCCTGGGGACGCCGCAGGATTCTCGCCTGCCGCTGCACTGGATCGCCATCCTCTACGGTTATATCAAGGCAGATCTTGCCGCGACTGGCGGCATCTATACAGCGGAGGATGTCGTCAAGATGATGATGGCGGGTGCGCGGGTGACGATGCTGGCTTCGGCGCTGCTCAAAAATGGGATCGATTACCTGAACACACTCGATCAGAGTCTGCGCGACTGGCTCGACCAGAACGATTACACCTCGCTGTCTCAGTTGCAGGGAATCGTCAGCCGGTTCCACAGCCAGGACCCCAGCGCCTTTGAACGCAGCGAATATATCCGGGCCATTACCTCCGGCGGACCAGTGCGTTAAGTGGATTGGCGCGGGATGAGGCGGGAATAGCTCTCGAACACCCGCCGACCGGTGATATTCGGGTTCTCGATGCGCTCAAACAGAGCTTTTGCCATTTTCTGCCCGATGTCACGCGGGTCCTGGGCAATGGTGGTCAGGGCAGGGCGGATGATCGTCGCTTCTGGAATATCATCGAAGCCGACCACAGCGACATCCTCTGGCACGCGATAGCCAGCTTCCTGTAAGGTGAGGATGACTGAAATCGCCATCAGATCGTTGACTACGACGAGCGCCGAGGGCAGTTCCCCGTTTTGCAGCAGCGCCTGCGCCGAGGTCCGCCCGCCTTCCAGGGTAAAGTCGCCTTGCAGCATGAAACGAGGGTCGATGGTCAGGCCCGTATCGTGCATGGCCCGGGTGAAACCGCGCAGCCGCCGAGGGCCAGGTGGGAGGTGTTCTGGCACACCGATATAGCCCACTCGGGTATGCCCCCCCTGGGTGATTAACCAGCGGGTGGCTTCATAGATGGCGTGCTCGTCGTTGAGGAAAACCACGTCAATGTTGGGGTGCGTGATGTATTCGGCCAGCACCACAAAGGGAATCTGCGTCTGAGCCACGTAATAGGTCAGGTCCGCATTCGTCAGGTGGATGGGCACCATCAGCACCCCATCGATGCCGCGCCCCAGGACGATTTCGCAGAAGTGCCGTTCGTTCTCATACAGATGATCGCTGTTTGAAATCAGGACTTCGTAATCATGTTCACGGGCGACATCCTGAACGGCGCGAGTCAGCTGATGATAGAACCCGTTGGCGATGTCGGCGATCAGCAGCGCAACCATCTGGGTGCGTCGCGTGCGCAGGCTGCGCGCCACGACGTTGGGGCGGTAGCCGAGGCTCTTGACTGCTGCGAGCACGCGCTGGCGGGTTTCTATGCTGATGGGCGGGGTGTTCGCGGTCGGATGAAGGACCCTTGAAACCGTGGGCTGAGAAACGCCAGCAAGTTTCGCGACGTCGTGCATGGT
>JAIOHO010000182.1 GCA_019912905.1 Anaerolineae bacterium | reverse complement strand
TCAAAACGTGGATGTGGCCGAAGTCCGGGCCAAATATGGCGGCGGCTATGTCGGCGCCAATCTGGAACCTCAGGGCCGCGCCTTGGGCGAAGAAGCCGTGCGCCAGTTTGGGCTTGCTGCCGGCGATACTGCTATCGTGTTCATCCCACTGGGCCAGCCAGGGCGCGACCTGCGCGAAGGCGCGACGGCCCAGGCGCTCGAAGACGCGGGTTTGACGGTGGTCAAGCTGAACGCGCTGCCGGAATACGCTTCCGATCCGAACCTGGCCCTCGCGCCGCTGACGACCGCCATCCTGGATAACCCTGGCGTGAAGCTCATCGTCTATCCGGGCGGCCAGATGCTGGGCGCAGTGCCGGTCTATATGGATGCGGTCGGCATGGCACCAGGCGAAATCTTCAACATCGGCTTCGATACCAGCCCGGCCATTATGGAGGCCTTCTCCAGCGGCTACGTTCAGCTGACTTCGGACCAGCAGCCGTTCGAACAAGGCTATCTGCCGATTCTCAGTCTGTGCGGAACGCTGGTGTTCGGCTTCGGTCCGCTGAGTGTCGATACCGGCGCAGGCTTCGTGGATACCGGCAACTACCAGAACGTCGCGGACCTCGCGACCGCGGGATATCGCTAAACCGCCCGCAAACTCAATAATCCTTTGACCCCAGGCCGGTGGCACCCACGCCACCGGCATTTCTTCCCATTCCCATTGGGCATGCAAGAGGAGCCGCGTGTGAATAACAGACTTGTGGAACTCAAGAATATCACCAAGTCTTTTGGGAACGTCAATGCGCTGAACAATGTGAGCATGGAGATCAACAAACCGGAAATCGTCGGTCTCATCGGCGATAACGGCGCAGGCAAATCCACGTTAATCAAGATTCTTTCCGGTGTTTATGCGCCTGACAGCGGGGAGATCTTTCTTCATGGCAAACAGGTGGAGGGTCACTGGAGCGTGGCACGTGCCCACGCAGCGGGCATCGAAACCGTGTACCAGGATCGTGCCCTCTGTGTTCAGCATACCATTGCGCTCAACATCTTCATGGGCCGGGAAATTACCGGTGCTTTTGGGCTGGTCAAAGTGCGCAAGCAGTATGAAGAAGCCGAACGGTTGATGCGCGAAATCGGCTTCACTTCCAGGGTGTTTACGCCGGATTCGGTGGTCGCCACCCTGTCTGGCGGCGAGCGGCAGGGCGTCGCCATTGCGCGCGCCCTTTATTTTGAAGCGGAACTGCTGATCCTGGATGAACCCACGAACGCGTTATCGCTAACGGAAACGCAGAAGGTTTACAGCTTTATGCTGGCTGCGAAAGACAAGGGCAGTTCAGTGGTGTTCATCAGCCACAACATCTACCACGCATACGACATCGCCGACCGCTTCATTATCCTCGACCGAGGAACGGTGGTGATGCAGGTGGACAAATCCGAGGTCGAATCCGCGGAACGCCTCGTCCAACACATGAAGGATTTCGCCCGTGCCGGGCATGCATCCTAGGAGAACATGACTTATGTCCGCAAGCGCGATACCGACTCCGGCCAAGCGCCGCCGCACGCGCGGCCCCCTGGCTAAGTATCTGAACCGCAATCGCCGCGCCATAAGCGCGCTGGCAATCTTTGCGGTGCTGCTGATCATCTTCACCATGGCTAACCCGCGCATCTTCACCAATCCCATCACCTATCGCGCCATATTCCTGAGCCTGCCAATCTCACTCTTTGTGGTGGTGCCGCTGGTCTTTATCGTCGCGAGCGGTGAGATCGACCTTTCTTTCCCGGCGACGGCAGGGATCACGTCCTGGGTCTTCTCAGCCGCGGTACAGTCTGGTTGGGAACCGGTTGCGGCCCTGATTCCCGCGCTGCTGCTCGGTGTGGTGGTCGGCCTGGTGGTCGGCGGCCTGGTGACCTATGTGGGGCTGTCCTCGCTGGTGGCGACCCTGGGCATGAACTTCCTGATGCGGGGCATCATCAATATGGGCACTCAGGGGGTTGCGATCCAGTTCCCACAAATGCGGACCACCGCATTATGGCAGGCATTCGCGGGCCGCATCGAAGGGTTTCCGGTGATCAACGGCTTCCCGGTTCATATGCTGTGGGGGCTGGGGTTTGTGGCACTTGGCTGGATGCTGTTTAATCGGCATCGGCTGGGTATTCGGGTTCAGATCGTAGGGGATAACCCCGACAGCGCTGCGGAAATGGGGATCACCGTTGCCCGCGTCAAAATTGGCGCATTTGTGTTTCTGGGTATCGGCGCGGCCCTGTCGGGCGTCCTGTCGGTCCTGGTGAATCAGAACTGGTGGCCGACGACCGGCGATGGGCTGCTGCTGCCTGCTCTGGCCGCGGTATTTGTGGGTGGCACGCCGACGTGGGGTGGCATCGGCACTGTGGTCGGCAGTTCCATCGGCGCATTCATTATTGCCTTCATCGAAACCGGCATCATCGGTGCGGGACTCACGGGTTATGTGACTCAATTCTTCAATGGACTGGTGATCATTCTGTCGCTGATCGGCCACCGCTTTAACGGGCGGCGCTACCGCTAAAGGATAAAGCTCATGAAGTTAGGCGTTTTTGCGGTCGTGTTTCGGGATACACCCTTCGAAAAACTGTTGGATTATCTGGTGGCACACGGTATACAGGCGGTCGAAATTGGCTGCGGCGGCTACGTGGGCGATCATCACTGCAAGCCTGTCGAACTGCTCAATGATCCCGCCGCGACCCAACGGCTGAAAGAAGTCATCGAGAGCCACCATCTGACCATCAGCGCCCTCAGCGCCCATGCCAATCCGCTGCACCCCGACCCTGAAATTGGCGAGGCGCACCGGACCTACATCAAAAATGGCATCCTGATGGCGGAAAAACTGGGCGTCGATACCTTTGTAACGTTTTCAGGATGTCCGGGCGGTGGACCCCATGACCGGACCCCCAACTGGGTGACCTGCCCCTGGCCGCCAGATTTCAGCCAGACGGTCAGGTGGCAGTGGGACGAGGTCCTGATTCCGTACTGGAAGGACACGATGCGTTTCGCTGAAGATCATGGTGTCCGGGTCGCCATCGAGATGCACCCGGGATTCTGCGTCTATGCGGTCGAACATGTGCTGGCCTTGCGAGACGCGGTTGGCAGCAATTTTCTAGGCACAAACTTCGACCCAAGCCACCTGTTCTGGCAGGGTGTGGACCCCGTTTATGCCATTCGCGCGCTTGGCGATGCAATTTTTCATTTCCATGCCAAAGATACCGTCATCGACCCGGTGAACACGAATGTCAACGGCGTGCTGGATACCAAACGTTACGACCAGTATGCCAACCGCAGTTGGATTTTCCGTACTGTTGGCTATGGGCATGGCGAAGAAGTCTGGCGGGCCATGGTCAGCAATTTGCGGCTGGTGGGCTACGATGGCGCGCTGTCCATCGAACATGAAGACGGGTTAATGTCCAAGGCTGAGGGCTTCGAAAAGGCGGCTTCATTTCTGAAACATATTCTCATCGAACAGGAGGCCGGACGCGCATTCTGGGCAGATTGACCTTGAGCGTGGCACGAAGAGGCCCCATGAATTTATCGGCAGTCTCGATGGCGCTTCAATCTGGTGCTGCTGCACCGGCAATATTTTAGGAGCAGTATGGCTGCACATCTGAGAATCGAAGATATTGCGCAGGCTGCCGGGGTATCGGTTTCGACCGTCTCACGAATCCTGAACAACAAGCCGGATGTGGCTGCGGCGACGCGCGCTCGTGTGCTCCAGATTATTGACGAACTCGGCTACCGCCCCCACTCCCAGGCTCAAAGTCTGGCGGCAGGCAGGAGCCGCACGATCGCCTTGTTATTTCCAGCGACTCATGCGGGATTCAGCGAGTTGGAACTCGACTTCTTTGTGGGTGCAGCCAGGGCCGCTTCAGAGCACAACTACTTCTTCAACCTGATGACGGAACCCCTGACAGAATCCGATTTGCTTGGCCTTTACCGCAGCGCGAATCTGGATGGCATCATCTTGATGCGGATTTGTTTCGAAGACGAGCGCGTCAATGCACTGCGGAAAAGTGGTGACCCGTTTGTAATGATTGGCCGTTGTGCCGATAACACCGGCCTGAGTTACATCGATCTCGATTTTGCCGGGGCAGTGGGGGTGGCCTTTGACCACCTGATTGGTCTGGGTCATCGGCATATCGGCTTATTGACGCTCCCTGTGTGGATGCGCGAGCAGCAATTTGGCCCGGCCATGCGCCTGCTGGAAGGCTATGAGCAGGTCAAAGCGACACGCCGCTGCGAACCAACTTACCGAGAATGCGAACGCACGCCGGAAGTCATCTACGAGACGACGATTGAAATGCTTCGCACGCACCCGCAGCTGAGCGCGATGGTCACCTCCAATGGGGTCACGGCCACAAGCGTCATCCGCGCGGTGCAGGATTGCGGACGGCGTGTGCCTGAAGATTTTTCGGTGATGGGTATCACCACGACGAAAATCGCCCGGCTGTTATCTCCCACGCTCACAGCCATCAATTTCCCGACCGGACAGATGGGATATCGTGCTGCCCAGGTGCTCATCCATAAGCTGGAAGGTGCGCCTGCGGAGACGAGCCAGATTGTGCTGGCTCCCGAACTGGTCGTGCGCGAGAGTACCGGCTCACGCTGATTGCGCACAGGCCGCCTTTGGTGAACCATGAACCATCTCAGCGTGGCTGTTCGCTGCAACAGCGATGCGAACTGACATCATTCACGCTGACGAGTTTGAGATTGGAGGAACAATGAGCAACCGGCTGGCAGGCAAAGTCGCCCTGATCACGGGTTCCAGTTCCGGCATCGGCCCGACTGCCTTCCACACTCTTGCTCATAGAGGGATCGCATCCTCTAATACGGACTGCATAAACAGCGCATCGTCACTATGATCTGTAATCAAACTCACGTCGCATCCCAGCAGTTCCTGCACATCCAGCCACAGACCGACCAATTCGAACATGCTCTTGTTGGACGGGAATTTGACCAGCAGGTCTACGTCACTCTCCGGCCCTGCTTCGCCACGCGCCACACTGCCGAACACCCGCACGTTGGATGCGCCGTACTTGTCCATCAGCGCCAGGATTTCGTCGCGGCGGGCACGCAGGTCTTCCAGGGTAGGCGGGGTTCGGATTGTGTCGCTCATCGCTCAATCTCCACCGTTCTGCCTGTAGTATACTGGAAGATGGCGCGAACTTCATCTGCCTCGATCCGGGGCGCGTGCTATACTACGCCTATCCGATTATCGACGGGAGTTCAGTGATGCGGCATGTGCTGCTCTATCAGGATGAGGATGGCTACTGGATTGCTGAAGTCCCCAGTCTGCCCGGCTGTGTCAGCGATGGTGAGAGTATTGACGAAGCGCTGAAGAATATTGATGAGG